>NZ_CP025611.1:2735000-2927500 GCF_002868735.1 Niveispirillum cyanobacteriorum
TCATGGACGGCTGATAAAGCCCGTCCTCGACGGCCGCCGTGATGGCGTCGATGCCGCGTTGCACCTTGGCCAGGGCCTGCCGGTCATCCAACTGCCGGGCGCGCAGCTCACGGTTGGAGCGGTTGACCAGTTCAACCCCATTCCGAATAGCCGTCTCGACAGCTTCGGGGGAGACCAGATTGTGGCGTAGCCCGTTCAGCACACGGGCTTCGATCTCCTGGCGCTTGACGGTGTGGCTGTTCTCGCAGGTGCCGCGCCGGTAGCGGTTGAGGCAGCCGTAGCGATCGTAGGTGATGATGCCGTAATTGTCGCCGCACCGGGCGCATTTGAGCAGGCCGGACAACAGGAAGCTGGGCCGGTGCCGGTCGTTCAGCCGGTTGGCGTGCGCCTCCCGGCTGGCTTTGATGGACGGTTCGAATTGAATGGCCAGCGCCTGCTGGCGCTGTCGCACTGCCTGCCAAAGCTCATCATCAATGATCCTCAAGTCCGGCACTTCCGTCCTGATCCAGGCGCTTTCTGGATTCAGACGGGGAACACGCTTGCCGGTTGCCGGATCCTTAATATAGCGAACCTTGTTCCAAACCAGCACGCCGGAATAGAGTTCGTTGTTGAGCGTGCCTGTTCCCCTGATCGCATGCCCACGAATTGTCGTGTCGCCCCACAGCTTGCCATTGGGGCCGGGCACGCCATCCTTGTTCAGGTTGGCCGCGATGGTTCGGGGGCTGATGCCCTGGGCGAATTCCTGGAAGATCCGTCTGACGGTTGTTGCCTCCGCTTCATTGATGCGCCTTCCGCCGCGGACAGGTTCGCCGTCGGGCCCGAGTTCCTTGATGACATCATAGCCGAAGCAAAGGCCGCCACCGGCCTTGCCCTTTTCGACGCGTCCCCGCAAGCCACGATGAGTCTTTGCTGCTAAGTCCTTCAAAAATAAGGCATTCATGGTACCCTTAAGGCCCACGTGTAACTCGCTGATCTCGCCTTCCGCAAGGGTGATGATCTTGACGCCGGCAAACTGGAGCTGCCTATGCAGGATGGCGGTGTCGGCCTGGTCACGGCTCAAACGGTCCAGGGCCTCGGCCAGCACGATGTCGATCTTGCGGGCTTGTGCGTCCTGGAGCAGTGTCTGGATGCCGGGGCGCAAGGTCAGGGAAGCGCCGCTGATGGCGGCGTCCTGATAGGTGCCGATCACTTGCCAGCCATCGCGGGCGGCTTGTTCGCGGCAGATGCGGAACTGGTCCTGAATAGAGGAGGCGCTCTGCTGATCGGACGAATAGCGGGCATAAATAGCTGTGCGGAGGCTCATGAGTCACCGGCTTTACGGGGATGGGGGAGCAACCTTCCTGAACAGAAGGCTATCACGCTTCGTCAGGGTGGGAGCGCTTGTCGTTCGCGGTCGCCGCGGCGATCAGGTCCCGAGCGATCTTGCGACCGAGAGCAGCGGCCACCACGAGTACCGCGGGATCAAGCGTATCGGTATAGGCGTTGAGCGGCTTTTTGTTGCCATCGTTGGCGGGCGGAATTACAAGGCGGAGATGGATCATGTGCTTAGCACTCTGGGCCGTGAAGGACGCACAGCGCGTCCCATTCCCCGGCGATATGCTCCAGCACCCAGACTTGGCCCACCCTTCATCTGACCATCAAGAAACGCGGCTTACATATGCGTCATGCGCATGTCTGGTTGGGGCTTGGCGTGGTGCCGAGATCCAACCATCTATGCCGTCCCTATTTGAATAGGGGGCGTCAGGGGCCCGGAACCTCCATTCGAACGTCACCACTTGGCAGCGGCCGGCCACCGATTCATATGGACGCCCCCTTTCTGTTATCACCAAAGACATGGTGGAGATATCTACCCACGGGGGCGAAAGAGCCCCCCATGGGTGGCCTTGGATCATGGTGCCGCTTCGGTGCTGATGGGCATGGCCGCGACAAGCTCTTCCAGTTCGTGACCCGACATGCTGCCACGCTCGACCAGAATAGCGGCCGCCTGGTCGATGGCCGGCAGGCGTGGTCGAAGAAGCGCCAACACCCGTTCATGCTCCTCGGCCAGCATCCGGCCGACCTGTTCTGCCAAGGTGGGGTGAGCAGACAAGAGCGAGTGGGTATTCTCGGGGACGGCGTTGCCAAGCCACAGCAGTTGGTCGCCGAATCCATGGCCCGCCAACATAGCGGCTGCAAGGCTGGTGGCGCGCGCGAGATCGCTGTTCACCGGGCCACCGGCCCCGAAACCCGCAGCTCCCAGGCGTAGCTCTTCTGCCGCGCGACCCGCCAGCAGGATGCGGATGTGCGCACGGGCGTCGGCCTCTGTGTCGAACTGGCCCAGTTCGAACCGAACACCGGCATGGTCGCCGTGAACCTTGACGATCTGGACCTTGCCCGGCAGCTCGACGGCGGCGGCCACAGCATGGCCAGCCTCATGCACGGCGACCCTGAAATGCAGATCGGGGGAAACGGTTTCTGGACGAGGGATATGCGCCAACAAATCCTCGGGCGTCAGTGACCTCCCGGCGCGGCGGGCCTCACGCTTCGCATCACGAGCCCAAAGCTCGGCATCGGCGCCGGATGCCGTCATGCCTGACACAAAGGGGAGAAGGTCAACACCGGGGAGATGATCGGGACCGAGATGCTGGCGCAGGATTCCGGCCAGCGCCTGGTCATCGGGCAAGGACACCATGATCACCCTGTCGAGCCTGCCAGGCCTGACCAACGCCGGGTCGACTGACAGGCCGTTGGCTGCCGCCAGCAGGACAACCCCGTCCCGCGCGAGGGTTCCGTCGGTCGCCTCAAGAAGGGCATTGACGACCTGGAGACTATAGTCCCTCTGGTTGCTCCGCAGGGATTGCCGGTCCTGGAAGGCGTCAATCTCATCGATGAACAGGATGCAGGGGGCCTGCGCCCGTGCCTGTTCAAACGTCCGGCGCATTGCCGCTAGCATCAGACCAAGGTGCCCCGCCGCCTGCCATAAGCTATGCGATCCGGTCACAAGCGGCAGCCCGGCTGTCCCTGACAAGATTCGCGCGAACGACGTCTTGCCCGTGCCAGTGGGGCCAACCAACAGGCACCCCCTGTCAACTTCCTTCCAGGGCAAGCGTCCAGCCAGGTACTCCTTGAGATCATGGACTAGGTTAAGGCCCCATGCCTTCGCGTCATCCATGCCGTGAAGATCGACCAACTTGGGGCCATCATAGGGGACGGCTTGCGATGCGAGGCTCGCGAAAGACCGCAGGCGCCGGATCCAGGCATCGCCGTCTTCTCCCAGCCGCCGTGACAACCGGAGGATATCGGGGTTGAGGTAGCCGCAGAGGCGATCGTCGATGGTGATGGAAGGATGGTGACCCGTCAGCACGTGTGCGGCCACTGTCATTGCGGCGCCGTCCAGCGTCGGAAGGGTCAGATGGTGATCCGCGGCATGTCTGACGGATGCAGGCATGCGATCCAGCCGGGAGGCCAGCATGATGACGCCCTTGCCATTGCCCAATGCCGTGGTCATGGAGTCAATGTCGTGCGGAGCCCAGTGCCTGTCCTTTTCCCCTAACTCGCTGAACCATGCCCACTCAGGGCGAACAGGTTCCTCGGGTACTTCCGGAAGCGGCGTTTCCTCGTCATCACCGAGAGCCAAGGTCTCCATCATTGTCGTGAACTGCGCATCATCCATTTCCGTGGGGCCGGAAAGGTAGAGCTTCAGTGTTTCGCGGACAGGGCGAACCCAGTCCAGTCCGGGGACCTCAACAATGATGAGGCAACCGCCCTTGTCCAGCGCATCAGCGATCTGCGGTGATGCGGCGAGGCCGCGATCGAGCATCGCCCATGCGGTGGCGCAGTCACCGGTCGCAACCGTCGGAGAAGGGCGTGGGGCCTGCTCCATCTCGAGGGAAGCGGCGACCTGAGCGTTGTATCGTTTGGCGGCGGCGGCCAGGGTGATCGGCACATCGGTGGCAGTATCGGTCATGGTTGGCCTCTTAACAGGCAAAGGGTGGGTGTTCCCGTTGACGGATGGTCGGCGGGCGGTGCGGATGGGCATAGGGGTGCACGCCTGATGATGCAGGCATGGCGAAGGCAGTGGCCGGCTCCCAGAGGCGGCGGCAACTGCTCTATGCGGAGAAGGGGGCCGTGAGGGTGAAGGTCACGGATCAGAAGGCGTGCACAGTAGGTGCAGGCGACCGAGTTCCTGGATGTGACGCAAGGCGGCGCTCAGGGTGATCAAATCCCTTCCCTTTCTGGGTTTTCAGGACGATCAAGGCGGCCAGCGATGTGATGCAGAACTCGGTAAAAGGTTCACGACAGGATGAGATGAAACTGGGGACGATCAGTATACGGAGACGGAAGCAGGCTCGATGAGTTCGAAGCTCGCCATAAGATTCGGCAGATCATCTTCCAGCGCCTGTTCGAAAAGCAAAGCTTCCAGGCGCCGGCCGAACTCCAGGTAGGTGTGCTCGATGACGGACTTCAGGTTGACGTTGTACCGCGCTTCCAGCTCTTCGAGGCTGATCCGGAGGTCCGGCGGCACTGCCGACGCCCCGTGGATTGAGCAAACGGCGGCTGTCGTCTCGACGACCGTCGTGTCCAGCATGACCTGCGCATAGCTCTTGGAGATCAGCCGTACGCAGCGGAGATCCCGAACTGTCTGCCTGGTCTTCCCGGCGTCGGTCTTGGCCAGGCCCCGCTTGAGTTCGAAGATGTCGATTGCCTTGCGTGCTGCATCGAGGATGAGCACGTCGGGCGAGATCTTGCGGCCAATCCCGTGCGTATAGTGCAGATCTGACTGCAGAAGCGCCTCATGGCTGACGCTACCGCTGATGAACTGATCGACCGCTCCGGGGATGAAGATGGAGGGGGTCCGGAGTACAGTCAGATGCGGAACCGTGTTGATTTCCACGCGGAACTGACCCGGGAAGGCGGCTTATTTCCATTGAGAATTGACCCATGTGACCGTCCCCCCTGCGCGTTGAGCGACGGGGGGCACTGGAGTGATCGACATGGGACTTTTGAATGTCATCCGCCGTTTGGCCTTGCGTGAGAAGGTTGCGATCCGGGAGATCGCGCGTCGGACCGGCCTGTCGCGGAATACCATCAAGAAGTATTTGAACGCTGGAACGATCGAGCCGAAGTTCTCGATACCAGAACGCCCCAGCAAGCTGGACGCGTTCGCCGACAAGTTGGCAGGCTGGCTCAAGGCCGAGGCCTCCAAATCGCGCAAGCAGCGCCGAACCTTGAAACATATGCACGCCGATCTGGTCGCGCTGGGGTTCACTGGTTCTTATAACCGGGTTGCGGCCTTTGCCCGTGAATGGCGGGCGGAACGCCAACGCGAGCAGCAGACGACAGGACGCGGCGTTTTTGTTCCGCTGAGTTTTCGCCCCGGCGAGGCCTTCCAGTTCGACTGGAGCGAGGATTACGCCGTGCTGGCCGGTCATCGTACCAAATTGCAGGTCGCGCATATCAAACTGGCGTACAGCCGGGCATTCCTGGTCCGCGCCTATCTGCTGCAAACCCATGAAATGCTGTTCGACGCCCATTGGCACGGCTTCCGCGTCTTCGGCGGCGTGCCGGAGCGCGGGATCTACGACAATATGCGCACGGCGGTGGATCGCGTTGGGCGTGGCAAGGAGCGCCAGGTCAATTTGCGATTTCTGGCCATGGCCAACCACTATGTCTTCGAGCCATCGTTCTGTAACCCGGCGTCGGGCTGGGAAAAAGGGCAGGTCGAGAAAAATGTGCAGGACGCACGGCCACGGCTGTGGCAGCCGATACCGGATTTTCCCGACCTGGCCGCGCTGAACGCTTGGCTGGAACAACGCTGCCTGGCGCTGTGGCGGGAGATTCCGCATGGCCATCTCGTCGGGACCCTGGCCGATATCTGGGCAGAGGAACGGTCTGCGCTGATGCCGGTGCCGCCCCAGTTTGACGGGTTCATTGAGCAGAGCAAGCGCGTCTCACCGACCTGCCTGATCAGTTTCGAGCGCAATCGCTACAGCGTGCCGGCGTCTTTCGCGAACAGGCCCGTCAGCCTGCGGGTCTACCCGGACCGGCTTGTTATCGCGGCCGAGGGAAATATTCTGTGCCAGCATGAACGGTGGATTGACCGATCCCGTCAAATGCCCCGGACAATTTATGACTGGCGCCATTATCTGTCGGTGATCCAACGCAAACCCGGCGCATTGCGCAATGGCGCCCCCTTCGCGGACCTGCCGTCGGGGTTCCGGCGATTACAGGATCAGATGCTGCGGCGTCCCGGTGGGGATCGCGACATGGTCGATATCCTAGCCCTGGTTCTGCAGCACGATGAGCAGGCGGTGCTGGCTGCGGTCGAACTGGCCCTGTCCGACGGCGTCGCGACCAAAACCCATATCCTGAACATCCTGCATCGTCTGATTGATGGCAAGCCGACCGACGGGCCGACCATCAGCGCACCGCAGACCCTGCTCCTGCGCCATGAACCCAAGGCCAATGTCGAACGCTATGACGACCTGCGTGCCCGCACTGCTGGAGGCCGTCATGCGTCATGACCCCGCCAGCGCTGCCATCGTCATCATGCTGCGAAGTCTCAAGATGTATGGATTGGCGCAGGCCGTCACCGATCTGATTGAGCAGGGCGCTCCCGCCTTTGAGGCCGCCATCCCCATTCTGAACCAACTGCTGAAAGCCGAGATGGCGGAACGTGAGGTGCGTTCCATCGCCTATCACATGAAAGCCGCACGGTTCCCAGCCTACAAGGATCTGGCAGGTTTCGATTTCCAGGCCAGTGAGATCAACGAGGCCACAGTGCGGCAGCTCCATAGCTGCGCGTTCATCGACGGCGCGCAGAATGTCGTGTTGATCGGTGGTCCCGGTACCGGAAAAACCCACATCGCAACGGCTATCGCCATCCAGGCGATCGAACATCATCGTCGTAAAGCCCGTTTCATATCGACCATCGAACTCGTCAACGCGCTCGAGCAGGAGAAGGCCAAGGGTAAAGCCGGGCAGTTGGCCGAGGCCATGACACGCCTGGATCTCGTGATTCTGGACGAACTCGGATACCTGCCGTTCAGCGCATCTGGCGGTGCGCTGCTATTCCACCTGCTCAGCAAACTCTACGAGCGGACCAGCGTCATCATAACCACCAACCTCAGCTTCAGCGAATGGGCCACCGTCTTTGGCGATGCCAAAATGACCACCGCCTTGCTCGATCGCCTCACACATCGCTGTCACATCGTCGAAACCGGAAATGACAGCTTTCGTTTCAAGGCCAGCACCGCCGCAGCATCCGGCAAGAGAAAGGGAAATCCACATGCCTTGACCCAATCATAAACCAAGCCGCATAACTCAATGGTGGGTCATTTCTCGATGGAAATCCCGGGTCAGTTCCGCGTGGAAATCAACAACCAGAAGGCAACCGCAGCCTGAGCCGAACTATGCAGCTATCGCCGAAGCACCCGCGGCCCTCACCGGATGCGTACGATGTTTCTCAGGGGCGTGGATATGATCGCGAGTTGCCATTCTTCAAACCACTTGAGCGAGAGGCAGCTCTCACAGTTTTTAGACTGAACCCACCAGTCAGCTTCCGGCACCCCATGACAGCCGATACGAGCATGATTCTTGGTGTACACAAGGAGTTGACGAAGCACAGACATCCGGCCTGCTTCTCAATGAAATGTCAAATCAAGATCTGTTTTCAATATCTCGAACTAATATGCCTTCTGATCTTGTGGTCTTTTGCATGGCCCCGTTCACACCATTTGCTCCGAATCAGGCTAGGTTGGTCCCCAATTTCCGTTCGTCCCTATTCCAATTTTTTGACCTGAAGTCACTCGATTTTCAAGGTGTTGAAGCGACCTGTAACCATGTGTAGGTTTAATGTCGAGTATCTTTTATTTTATCTTGAAAAGTCTTTCGGAGCTTCATACCTAGGGCAATATGTTCGGAATTGCGAGGGGGAGGGAATTCCGTGGCGGATTTTTTTGAAATAGATTTCTTGGGCGTCGAAACCAAGAAAAGTGGCGATGCGATAGCAATTCGCTACGAGACGGAAGGAAAGACAACTATCCACGTGGTGGATGGAGGTTATACGACTAGCGGGGAGAGACTCCGCGACCTCATCAACAAGTACTATAGCAATCCACCATTCATTGATCGCGTGATTGCAACGCACAACGACGGGGACCACGCGCGTGGTCTGATTGCAATTCTCGAACATTTTGACGTCGGCGAACTCTGGATGCTCTGCCCGTGGCACTATGCCGACGAGCTCATCGATCAATTTACGACCTATAGCAGTGTTAAGCATCTGCGGGACCGGCTTCGAAACGCCTATGCTAACCTCGCCGCACTTGAGGATATCGCGATCAAGAAGGGCATCCCTATCTATGAGCCGTTCCAAGGCGCACGGATTGGCGCATTCCACGTCATGGCTCCCACGCGTAAGCGCTACCTTGAACTCATTTTGACTTCGAATAAAACTCCCGCAAGCGTTGCGGTTGAGGAAACCGCTATCGATAGCATCCTAAATGCTTTCGTAGAAAAGGCAAAGTCAGCTGTCTCGTTGCTCCAAGCGGCCTGGGGTGGGGAAGCCTTTCCAGCAGAAGATACGAGCAATGAAAACGAAATGAGTGTGGTCCAGTACGCGGTGCTGAACGGCAAGAAGATCCTGCTGACCGCTGATACAGGACGGGGCGGTCTGCAGGAAGTCATCGACTATGCGCCATATGTCGGTTTGGAGCTCCCGGGGATCGACAAGTTTCAGGTTCCGCACCACGGTGGACGCCGCAATGTGAATGCGGATTTGTTGAACGCGATTGTTGGCCCGATTTTGCCGAAACAGCAGCAAAAAGGACATTTTCACGCTTACATCAGTTCGGCGAAAGAGGATGAAGATCATCCCCGTAAAGTCGTTCAGCGTGCACTTATTCATCGTGGTGCAGATCTTCACATGACCGAGGGCCGAAACATCTGCACGTGGGGCGGTACCCGTCCCACACGGCCAGACTACACGCCGCTTGTGCCTTCCGCGTACCCCGACTCCTATGAGAAGGTTTGACGATGGCGATACCAATCCCAACCGATATCGCACAAATGTTTGACAGCTATGGCCGGCAGGCCAGGCTATTCCCCGGTCTCCTAACGATCTTTCCTCCCCTTCTCGCTGGGTTGGCATGGTTCCCGTCGTTTCTGCTTTCCAACGTCGCAGCTACACTTCTTACATTGGCGATGGCGTGCGGCCTCTTGTACGCTCTCGGCTCTTACGCTCGCACTAAGGGCAAGCGGATTGAGTCGAAGCTCGTGAAGAGCTGGGGCGGCTGGCCTACGACACTGCTATTGCGGCACGATAGCGAACTAGATGAGCACACGCGACTGCGGTACCTCAAATATCTAGCAAGAGAAGTTCCCGGAAACTTGACCTTCCCCACTGTTCAAGAGGAACAGACGAGTCCCGCAGGTGCCAATGCGACTTATGATTCAGCGGTGCGATGGTTGAAAGAAAGTGCTCGTGGCAAAGAGTTTGCGATGGTGCACCTGGAGAATGCGCAATACGGATTCCGCCGCAATCTGCGGGGCCTCAAGCCTTTTGCGCTTACTCTTTGCGTCCTGACCTTGATCATTATGACGCTTGCGATCCTTACCAAGGTACCTGGTCTTGTGGAGTTTGTAAGGACCAGTAATTTGGCCGCGCTAGCGAAAGTAGTATCCGATCTCGGACCCGCTATCCTGTCGGCATTTGTGATCAACGTGTTCGCAGTACTTGTGTGGGTTTTTGTCGTGACTAATCGCTGGGTACGGGAAGCCGGGAATCAGTATGCATACGCTCTACTCGCTGTGTGTGATATGAAGCCCAGCACTTTGACAAAGGGTAAGAAGACTGTTTAGTTGTGAGGGGTCAGCTCACTTGGGCTTCATAGCGATGGGTCTGGCATGGGCGCTTCATGTCGGTCTTGAGGGTTCCGGGTTTACATTAAGCGATTGTTGTTAGACTTAAAGAGTAAGCATCCGGCGCAGGCCCATTCAGGCATTTGCCTTCCAGTTCCATGGCAATAGGTCGGCGATGGCCTTTGCGGGATGGTCGTGGATGCGGGCGAGGGTGTCGGCGAGCCAGGCTTGGGGATCGACGTCGTTGAGCTTTGCGGTCTCGATGAGGGTGTATATGGCGGCAGCCCTGTTGCCGCCGGCATCGGAGCCGCAGAAGGTCCAATTCCGGCGTCCGACGGCGATGCCGCGCAGGGCGCGTTCGGCGGCATTGTTCGACAGGCAGATGCGCCCATCCTCCAGGAACCGGGTCATGGCGCCCCAACGTTTCAAGGCATAATCCATGGCCTTGGCAGGATCCGACTTGGGCGACAGACTGGCACGGGCGTGGCGCAGACATTGCTCCAGATCGTCGATCAGGGGACGGCTTTTCTCCTGGCGGGTTTCGGCACGTTCCGCGATGGCGCGACCGTTGATGGTGCGCTCGATGGCGAACAACGCGTCGATGCGCTTCACGGCCTCGGCTGCAAGGGGTGACTTTCCATCCTTGGCCAGATCAAAGAACCGGCGGC
Source organism: Niveispirillum cyanobacteriorum (assembly GCF_002868735.1). GTDB lineage: Bacteria > Pseudomonadota > Alphaproteobacteria > Azospirillales > Azospirillaceae > Niveispirillum > Niveispirillum cyanobacteriorum. The sequence continues at coordinate 2,745,509 of NZ_CP025611.1, forward strand.
GGACATGGCTCCAACATCCGGCCTCCAGGAGGGGACCGGGCTTGCGGGCGGGGTCGTAGAGGCCGGCATAGCCGCTATAGGCGTCGGCCTGGAATATTCCGGCCCAGCCGGCAAGGTGGCGCTGCGGATGCTCGCCGGCACGGGTGCGGGCATAATGGTAGAGGGCGGCGGGAGGATCGCTACCGCCGAACGGTCGATCATCCCGCACATAGACCCATAGTCGGCCGGTGGCGGCCTTGCCCTTAGCCAGAACCGGCACCGGCGTGTCATCGCCATGGAGACGATCAGCCGCCAGAACGTGGGAGCGTATCGCCGCCACCAGCGGGGCCAGGGTTGCCGCCGCCGCGCCGACCCAGTCGGCCAGAGTGGAAACGTCCAGGTCGACCCCTTCCCGGGCATAGGCGGCACTCTGCCGGTGCAGCGGCAGATGTTGGGCATATTTCCCGGCCAGCACCATGGCCAGCAGGTTCGGCCCGGCCCGGCCACGCCGGATCGGATGGGAGGGCGCCGGCGTCTGGCTCACCGCCTCGCAGGACCGGCAGGCGAACTTCTCCCGCACATGCTGCACCACCTTCCAGCGGCGGGGTTCGCATTCCAGGCTTTCCAGCACGTCCTCGCCGATCTTACGCAAGGCATCGCCGCCGCAGCGCTCGCAGACACAAGGCCCCGGATGCACGATCCGCTCCCGTGGCAGCGCCTCTGGCAGCGGCCGCCGGGCCGGCTTGCGCGGCGTGCCGGCAAGGGTGGGGGCGGGCGTGCTGAGTTCGCCGGCCACCTCTTTCTCGGCGCTGGTCTCCTCCAACTCCTCCAGTTGCAGTTCCAACTGCTCCACCAGCAGCCGGCCCCGCTCCGAGGATTGGCCGTAAAGCTCCCGCCGGGCCTTGGCCAGGGCCAGACGCAGCCGTTCAATCTCGATCGCCCGTTCGCCGGCCTGTTGGCGCGCCGTCGGCCAATTCCCCCTGCAACGCCAGGATCAGCGCATGGGCCGCCGCCAGGTCGGCGGGCAGGGTGTTGGCAGCGAGGGCAGGAGGATTGGGGCTGGACATGGAGGCATTGAATCATGCCCACGCCCTCTTGTCTGCAGCTTTTCAGCCCGCCCGTTCGGGCCGGGCCGTGTGTTGCGGCAGCCGCCAGTCGATCCCTTCCAACAGATAGCCCAACTGGGCCGGGCTCAGCGTCACCGCCCCGTCCACCACCGACGGCCAGATGAACCGGCCGCGCTCCAGGCGCTTGGTGAACAGACAAGCCCCCTGGCCGTCATGCCAGATGACCTTCACCAGGTCGCCGCGGCGACCGCGAAAGACGAACAGGTGACCGCCATGGGGATCGCGCCCCAGAACCTCCTGGACCTGTCGGGCAAGGCTGTCGAAACCCTTGCGCATGTCCGTCCGGCCCGTCGCCAGCCACACATGCACCCCCGGCGGGATCGGGATCATCCAGCATCTCCGGCTGCCCGGATCACCGCCTTGGCCAGCGCCAGATCCACCGACCCCCGCAGCCGCACCTCGACCCCGCCGGGCAGAAGCACCGAGATCTCCGCGACCAATGCTGCGGGTGGGCTGGGGGCTGGTATCGTCGCCTCCACGACCGGCACGGCCATCGGCTCATCCACAGGCGCAAGCTGGACCGGCGCGAACACCGGAACCGGACTGTCGACCGTCGAAACCGATGCGCCCAATTGCCGACGCCACCGGTATAGCAGGCTCTCGTGGACCCCGAACCGCCGGGCAACCTCCTTGACCACAATGCCGGGCCTGAACGCCGCCTCCACCAGCCGGGCCTTCTCCGCGTCCGACCACTTTCGACGCCGCTCGGTGCCCGTCAGAACTTCCAGCCGCTGATAAGCCATCACGTTTGCCACTCGTTTGCGTCCGCGCTATCGCGCTTACGCAAAGACTCCCAGCTACCGACCACCAAACACAAGGCGGCTCACACCGGACGCGTACGCTTGGTTCGGCCTTATTGAAGGACGACCGACATGACGGGACAGAGGAAGCGATATTCAGCTGATTTCAAGGCGAAGGTGGCACTGGAGGCGATCCGGGGCGAGTTGACGATGGCGCAGCTTGTGTCGAAGCATGGTGTTCACCAGACGATGATCAACGCTTGGCGTAAGCAGGCGATCGAGGGGATGGCGGCGTCGTTTTCTGGCAAGGCCGAGGCCACGCCGCTGGTTGAGGCGGCCGAGATTGACCGGCTGCATGCCAAGATCGGTCAGTTGGTTGTGGAGCGGGATTTTTTGCGCAAGGCCTCCGGTCGATGAGCGCCGGTCGGAGGCGGGAGATGGTGGATCGGTCACATCCTGGCTTGTCGGTTGTCCGACAATGCGCCCTGCTGTCGATCAGCCGGTCACATTATTACGGGCCGGTACGGGGCGAGAGTGCTGAGAACCTAGCGCTGATGCGGCTGATCGATGCCCAGTTCCTGGAAACGCCCTGGTACGGGAGCCGGCAGATGACCCATCATCTGCGGCGCCAGGGTCATGTCGTCAATCGCAAGCGGGTGCGCCGGCTGATGGGCCGGATGGGGTTGGCAGCCATCTACCAGCGGCCAAAGACCAGCGTTCCCCACCCAGAGCACAAGATCTGGCCCTACTTGCTGCGGGATATGACCATCGACCGGCCGGACCATGTCTGGTGTACGGACATCACCTACATTCCCATGCGACGGGGTTTCCTGTACCTGATCGCCGTGATGGACTGGGCATCGCGCAGGGTGCTGGCCTGGAGGCTATCCAACAGCATGGACATTGATTTCTGCCTGGAGGCCCTGCGGGATGCCATGGCCCGACACGGCAAACCGGAAATCTTCAACACCGACAGTCAGTGTATCGAGGCCAGCTATCGGATTGGTCTCACTCCTACTGCGATAGGGCCTATCTTGGCTGACACCGCAAGGCATCTCGACGCGGCGTGACCCGAACACCGATCGACCCACGACCCGTGTCTTTCCCTGGAACTGTCGGCCGTACGAGATGCTTTGCGGCGAGGTTTCGCCTCGCTGGCGCATGTGACCCGAGAAGGGCCTGACATTCTGTCACGTGACTGTCTTGTCCAGGCGTCCCGCCCTGCGAAACCGCTCACCATCTCGATCAATGGTTTCGAAGGGGGCATGATGGTGTTGATTGAAGCTGAACGGACCCGCCGGATCGTCGGTGGCGTCGATACGCACAAGGACCTCCACGTCGCCGCCGTCGTCGATGAAAGCGACAAACTGCTTGGCACCAGCAGTTTCGCGACCACAAGGCAGGGCTATCGCCAAATGGTGACCTGGATGCGGTCCTTCGGCACACTCCACCGCGTGGGGGTCGAGGCCACCGGCACCTATGGTGCTGGCCTGTTACGCCATCTTCAGGCCGCAGGGATAGAAGTCCTGGAAGTGACGTCACCGGACAAGGTTGATCGGCGACGACGTGGCAAGAGCGACGATCTCGATGCCGAAGCTGCGGCCCACGCCGCCTTTACCGGTAAGCGTGTTGCCACGCCGAAGCGGCGCGATGGCATGATCGAAGCCCTGCGTGTTCTCAAGTCCTGCCGGAATACGGCGGTGGCAGCACGTCGCGTTACCCTTCAGATGATCAGCAGTACCATTGTCGCGGCGCCGGAGGAATTGCGTGACATGTTGCGGACAATGACACGCATGCGACTTGTCCGGACATTGGCTGCTTGGCGGCCCGATCTCACAGACTATCGCAACCCGCTCTCAGCCTATCGGATCGCGCTGAAATCCCTCGCCCGGCGATATGTCGAATTGCATGATGAGATCGCCGAACTTGATACCATGATCGCAAGTATTGTCGGTGAACTCGTCCCCGACCTGGTCGCGCGCAATGCCATCGGCCATGAGACGGCGGCTCAGCTTCTCATCACCGCCGGTGACAATCCGGAGCGGCTGTCCTCTGAGGCCAGCTTTGCTGCGCTTTGCGGAGTAAGCCCTGTTCCGGCATCGTCCGGGAAAATAGTCAGGCATCGATTGAACCGCGGTGGGGACCGAGCCGCCAACAGCGCCCTGCACATTATCGCCATCGGTCGTCTTCGGACTGACAGTCGGACCCAGGCCTATGTTGCCCGCCGGATAGCTGACGGGCACTCCAAGTTAGAAGCTATTCGCTGCCTCAAGCGCTACATCGCCCGGGAGGTCTTTACCATCATCCGAAGGCGACAGCGTGACATCAACGAGACACAGCTCGCTGCTTGACACATAGAAGGGCTTCCAGGGCGGCCAATTCACCAGCCCGAGGTTCACCGGCATCTTGACCGATGCCGGTATCAAGGTTTCCATGGATGGAAGAGGCCGCTGGATGGACAATTTGTTCATCGAACGGCTCTGGCGGTCACTGAAATACGAATGCGTCTATCTCCACGCTTTCGAGACCGGCAGCGAGGCCAGGGCCGGGATCGGACGCTGGATCGATTACTACAATAACCAACGCCCACATTCCGCGCTCGGGGGACAGACACCCGACGAGGCATACAGGCAAAGGGCGGACAGACTGTGTTTGGCGGCGTGAACTGAACAGGACCAAGCTTAACGCCGAACAAAAACTGTCCGCTCACCGGGGACCAGCTCTCCGTCCGGCGGGCCCAAGGCGCCAGAACCTTGGGATCGAAGCGCCTGTGAATACGCGGCGCCCGCAGAGCACGGCATCGCAGAAGAAACGGCGGGCCCGCAGCACAAGCTCAACACGTCGACCGGTTGTCTGCAGGTCCGCCAGCCGCCGATGATATCGGCTATGGATCCGACCAGACCGCGTTCCGCATCCGGGACAGGCGCTCATCGCCGTGACCGGGCTTATGGTAAGCCGCACCATTCCATCATCGTCGGTGATGTCCTTGATGGCCATGCCGGCAACGTCGAACATTGAGTGTGGTAAGCCTGAGCGCATCATGCTGATCCCTATGGAAAACGCACTCCAGAGGAATCCCGAATTTCATCAAAATTGAGTCAGAGCCACTTTTCCACGCCGGATAACAGCGTGTTATCGGCGCCGTGGCCGGCACCCTGATTGCCCGGGCGACCCAGGCCATTGCCTTCGGCGCAACGGCAGAGGATATCGCGCTGAGCTGCCACGCCCGTCCCACGCACCCGGAGGCGCTGAAAGAAGCGGCAATGGCGGCCGTTGGCAAACTGATTCATCTGTGAGGGATCAAGGGCGTCAGATCCCCTTGATCCCCTTCAGCACCATACCGGTGGACATGTCAGCGATCTCGTCGGCGCCCAGAGGGCCGGTGGGCTTCATCCAAGTATGGGTCCAGTTGATCATGCCGAAGAACAGCATTGCCGCCGTTCGCCGATGCGCGGCGTCGTGGATCAGCGGCGGATGCAGGGCCCCCAAGATTTCCTCGACCAGTGTCACCAGTGCGCGCTGGCCGGCCACTATCTCTGCCCGGCGTTTCGGGGGCAGATGCGCCAAATCGTTCAGCAGCACCTTCTGCCGCGACGCGGCGCCGATATAGAGTCTCATGAACCGCCGCGCCAGTTCCCGCAGGCGGACGGCGGGGTCTGGACCCATGGCGGCGACATCCGTTGCGGCCGACGTCAATTGTTCGACATGCGAGGCCATGACGGCGTGAAGGATATCCTCCTTTGACGGATAATAATGGTATATCAGCGACTTGGAGGTCTGGCAGGCTTCTGCCAGGTCGGCGACGGAACTGCCCAGGTAGCCCTTCACCGCGAAGAGGTCCGCCGCCCGGTCGATGATCGCCTCGCGCCGCTGCTCGTAATCTGCCGACTGCTTGCGTGCCATGCCCTACTCAACCCCGGAAACCCTCCTGCCGGTGATGAACCATAAGTCCTCCTCAGGCAACAGGAAATCAAGGAAGCAAGTCAATGCCCTGCTATAGTTTCGCCGGCCTCGTCCCCGTGGTCGACCCCGCGGCCTTCGTCCATCCCACGGCCGTCCTAATCGGTGACGTCATCGTCGGCCCCGGCTGCTATATCGGGCCCGGTGCCGCCCTGCGCGGCGATCTGGGCCGGCTAATCGTGCAGCGCGGGGCCAATGTCCAGGATAATTGCGTCATGCATTCCTTCCCCGGCAAGGAATGCGTGGTGGAGGAGGATGGGCATGTCGGCCATGGCGCCGTGCTGCATGGCTGCCGCGTCGGGCGCAATGCCCTGGTCGGCATGAATGCCGTCGTCATGGACAATGCGGTGGTGGGAGAGGAAGCCTTGGTGGCCGCCATGTCCTTCGTGAAGGCCGGGATGCAAATCCCGCCGCGCGTGATGGTGGCCGGTACTCCGGCCCGTGTGGTGCGCGAACTGACTAAAAAGGAGATCGAATGGAAAAGCCAGGGGACGGCCGAATATCGTGAGATCGCTCGCCGCTGCCTAGCCACGCTGGCCGAGGTGACGCCCCTGACGGAAATGGAGAGTGACCGCCCCCGGCTGGGGGGCGGCCATGTGACCCTGGCTGAGGCGCAGAGAAATTAGAAGCGGTGTCCATGCTGGGCTGATGGCGGCCGGGTTTGAGATGGTGCTGCTGGAAACCCGGCTTGTGAAGGCGGCGCTGTCGGCGATGACGGTGAAGACAGACCAGACGGACGCCCGTGGGATTGCGCGCATGGTGCGGATGGGCTGGTACCGGCCGGTGCATTGCAAGACGGCCAGCGCGCAGGAGGTGCGGGCGTTGCTGGTTGCACGCAAGCTTTTGGTGACCAAGCTCCTGGATCTGGAGTCCTGTATCGGCAGCATTCTGGGGGGCGGGCTGAAGACGGGTGCCGTGACCAAGCCCCGGTTCGAGGCCCGGGTCCGTGAACTGATCGCTGGGCATCATCCTATGCTGGGGCAGGTGATGACGCCGATGCTGGCCGCGCGCGGCGCCATGCGGACGGAGCTTACCAAGCTACACCAGCATCTGATGACGGTTCCCGGCGTCGGGCCGTTTGTGGCGTTGACCTTCCGCTCGGCGGTAGACAACCCGGCCGGGCTCGCCAATTCGAAGGCGGTAGGCGCACATTTCGGTCTCACACCGACTAAGTATCAGTCGGGTGAGACCGATGTGACTGAGCGGATCAGCAAGGTCGGCGACGACATGGTAAGCACGGCCTTCTTCGAGGCATCCAGCGCGATGCTGCGTCAGAATATGCGCTTCTCCAGCCTGAAGCGGCGGGCGATGGAGATTGCCAAGCGCCGGGGGGCTGAAGCGAGCGAAGGTGGCGCTAGCCAGAAAGCTCGCCACCGTCCTGCATCGCAGGTGGGGTGACGGTACGATCTTCCGCTGGGGCAAGGAGGCGGCGATGGCAGCCTAAAACGAAACTGAGTTCGGGCGGGGGTGCTCCCGCCCTCATGAGGACCCGACGCCAGGACGCGGGAACCGGTGAACCCGCTTTCCGGGCAGTGCGACGATCAAGGTCGGAAGCACGCGTTTTAGATCGGCTCGCCGGTTCCTCTTTGACCCCATGATGTGGGGGCGTTGGTGCCGACCACGGACAGAAGCATGAACTCGGCGGCGTGACGTTCGCTCAGGAGGCTTGACACCGAGAGGCCCCATGCAGAAGATCAGTGAGTGCTGGCGTTAGCACCCAAACTCCACAGCTGATCAAAGGGTTAGGGCTACACCCGCCAGCTTGACGAATCTGCCGGGTTAGGTCACTCCGCTTCCGTCACTACCAGAGTGACGATGTCGCGGGCGAAGCCCATCAGGTCCTTGCCCGCGGCCCGGTTCTCCGGCGATTTCATGGCCGCGTCGAAGCTGACCGCGTCGGCGTACTGCATCTCCACGATCATGAAGAAGGCGGGCTCACCGCCCATGGGCGAGGCCGTGACGCGGTTGACGATGGTACGCAGCAGGCCCGGCACCTTCTCCACCAGCGGCAGGTGGACCTCGTTGTAGTGCTTCAGGAAGGCCTCGACATCGTCGGGCTTGCGGTAGAGTGCGATCAGCTTCTTCATGGGGCGTGCCTTTCCTATCGTCCCTGCCAGCGGGGGGTGCGTTTCTCCAGGAAGGCGGACACGCCCTCCTGCTTGTCGTCGGTTCCCAGCAGGGCCAGGAAGCGGCGGCGTTCATGCAGCAGATGGTCGCCATGGGTCAGGTCGAAGGCGGTCCGCACGCTGGCCTTGGCCGCTTGCAACGCTACAGGCGCGCGGCCGGCGATGGTGCGGGCCAGGTCCAGGGCGCGATCCAGTGCCTGGCCGGCCGGCACGCCTTCGCCCACCAGCCCGGCGGCGACGGCGCGGTCCGTGTCGATCATCTCTCCCGTCAGCACCATGCGCATGGCGAGATTGCGGCCCACCAGCCGGGGCAGGGTGGCGGTGCCGCCGGCCCCGGGCATGATGCCCAGGCTGCTTTCCGGCTGTCCGAACTGCGCGCCCTCTCCGGCCACTGACAGGTCGCAGCACATCAGCAACTCGCAGCCTGCCCCCAGGCACCACCCCTCCACCGCGGCGATCAGCGGCTTGGGAAAGTCGCGGATGCGCTCCCAGGCGGCCTGACGCGGCCCGTGCGGCGGGTCGTCGGGGCCCGACGACGCCAGTTCGCGGATGTCGGCACCGGCCGCGAAGACCTTGGCGTCGCCGGTGATGACCACGGCGCGGATATCGGGATCGGCGGCGGCGGCATCCAGGGCTTTGGCCAGGGCGGTCAGCAGCGGCGTGGCCAGGGCGTTGCGCCGGTCGGGCCGGTTCAGGCGCAGCAGGCGCACGCCGTCGGACGGCGTCTCGACCAACAGGTCGGGCTTAGGCGTCATAATCGACCACCACATCCGCCCCTACCGGTACCGACTGGCAGGTCAGGATGTAGCCGGCCTCGACCTCCGCCGCGGTCAGCCCGTAATTGGCCCCCATCTCCACCTTGCCGCTGACCAGCTTGCCCCGACAGGTGGCGCAGACGCCGGCCTTGCAGGCATAGGGGGCGGGCACGCCGGCGGCGCGGGCATTCTCCAGGATATTGCCCAGGGCGGGGTCGAAGCTGATGGAACGGCGGCGCCCGTCCAGGACCAGCGTCACCTTGGCGCCCGCCGCTTCCGCTGCGCGGGCGGCCGTGGCGGCGGCCTGGGCCGCGTCGGGCCGGTCGGCCGTGAAGCGTTCCAGCAGCACCTTGTCGCGCGCCACGCCGCGTTCCAGCAGGCTCTGCTCCACCGCATCCATCATCGGGCCGGGGCCGCAGACGAAGAAGGCGGCGATGTCGGCGACGGACACAACCCTTTCCAGCAGCTCCGCGCATTTCGCCCGGTCCAGTCGGCCATTGAACAGCTCCACCTCCTCTTCCTCATCCTCCAGGAAATGCAGGATGGAGAGCCGGTCGATGAACCGGTCCTTCAGCCCCGCCAGTTCCTCCAGGAAGATGATGGAGGCGGTGTCGCGGTTGCCGTAAAGCAGGGTGAAACGGCTTTTCGGCTCGGCTAGCAGCGCCGATTTTAAGAGCGACAGGACGGGGGTGATGCCCGATCCGCCGGCGAAGCCGACATAACGGTTGGCGGCTTGCGGATCGAAGGCCCAGGTGAAGGCGCCATGCGGGGGCATCACCTCCATCACCATGCCGGGCTTCAGCGCTTCATTGGCAAAGCCGGAGAACAGGCCGCCGGCCACGCGCTTGATGGCGACGCGCAGCTCCCCTTCCTGTGGGGCGACGCAGACGGAATAGTTGCGGCGCACATCCTGGCCCTCCAGGTCGGCCCGCAGGGTCAGGTGCTGGCCCGGCCTGAAGGTAAAAAGGGGCTTCAGCGCGTCGGGCACGTCGAAGCGGATGGAGACGGCGTCGGCGGTTTCCCGCCTGACTTCCGCGATGGTGAGGGGATGGAAGCCGGTGGACATGGGGCCTCTCGATATCGGCTCAATGGCATTTGAAACGGTCGAACGGTTCCAGGCAGTCCTGACAGCGCCACAGCGCCTTGCAGGGGGTGGAACCGAAGCGGCTGACTTCCGTGGTGCGGGTGGAGCCGCAGCGGGGACAGGGCGTGGGCAGCTCGGCACCGCGCAGGCGGGTCGCGGCTGCACCGGGTGGCGGCGGGGCGATGCCATAGGCGCGCAGCTTTTCCCGTCCCGCCTCGCTGATCCAGTCGGTGGTCCAGGGGGGGGACAGCACCGTCTCGACATCCAGATGGCCCAGCCCATGAGCGGCCAGCGTCCGCCGCACCGCCATCTCAATGGCCAGGGTGGCGGGGCAGCCCGTGTAGGTGGGGGTCAGCAGCACGGCGGACCTGTCCGCATCCACCCCGCGCACGATGCCCAGGTCGACGATGGAGACGGCCGGGATTTCCGGGTCGGGCACCGTGGCCAGCACTTCCATCACGCGGGCGGCATCAATGGCCATGGCGTCACCAGCTGGCGTTGGGGTAGGTGCGCTGGAGATACTGCATGGGGGCCAGCAGATGGCCCAGATGCTCGCTGTGATGGCCCTTGCGTCCGCCCAGGACAGGGCGATGCGACGGCAGCGGAGGCAGTGTCGCCTTTGCCAGGGTGCGGGCGATGATGGCGTCGAAGGCGAGGCGCAGCGCCGCCTTGTCGACGGCCAGACCACGGGCCGACAGGCCGGTCTCGATGGCGTCCATCGCGAACAGTTCGTCCACGAAGCGGGCCATCCATTCCAGCCCCTCGACCATGCGCTGCCGGCTCTCCTGGGTCCCGTCGCCCAGGCGCACCACCCAGCCGGCGGCCAGGTCGGCATGATAGGCGACCTCCTTCACCGCCTTAGCGGCGATGGCGGCCAGCTGTGCATCCGGGGACGCGGCCAGCTTGTCGAACAGCAGGCGCTGGTATGTCGAAAACAGGAACTGCCGGGCGATGGTCTGGGCGAAATCGCCATTGGGCTGCTCGACCAGCAGGCAGTTGCGGAAATCCAGCGCGTCGCGGTGGAAGGCGAGCCGGTCGGCGTCGCGGCCTTCCCCCTCCATCGTGCCGGCATGGCCCAGCAGGTATGTCGCCTGCCCGATCAGGTCCAGCGAGACATTGGCCAGCGACAGGTCGATCTCCAGCGTCGGCGCGTGCCCGCACCATTCGCCCAGGCGCTGGCCCAGCACCAGGCTGTCATCGCCCAGGCGCAGGAGATAGTCGAAATAGGCGCGATCGGACATGGGGCGGCCCTCAGATATGCTTGATGTGCTCGGGCACGTGATAGAAGGTCGGATGCCGGTAGACCTTGTCGGCCGCCGGCTCGAACAGCGGGCCGGACTGGGCCGGGTCAGACGCGGTGATGGCGGCCGAGGGCACGACCCACAGGCTCACCCCCTCCATGCGTCTTGTATAGGTGTCGCGGGCATGGCGCAGGGCCATGTCCGGATCGGCGCCATGGACGGAGCCGACATGCCGGTGCGACAGGCCATTCTTCGACCGGATGAACACTTCCCACAGGGGCCAGTGCTGGGACATGGTTTGATCCTTTTTGCTGTTCCCTCAAGCGCCGGGCCGGCAGTCGCCGGCCTGCGCCGGTCATGGACAATGACTGGCGGTCAGGCGGCCTGCCGGGCGCGCTGCTTCTCGGCATGGGCCGTGGCGGCGTCGCGGACCCAGGCGCCGTCGTCCCAGGCCTTGCGGCGGGCCTGCATACGCTCCCGCGCCACGGGGCCCTCGCCGCGCACCGCGGCATAGAATTCCTCCCAGTCGACGGCGCCGAAATCATACTGGCCCCGTGCCTCGTTCCATTTCAGATCGGGGTCGGGCACCGACAGGCCGATGGCTTCCGCTTGGGGCACCGTGATGTCGACGAACTTCTGACGAAGCTGATCGTTGGTGTCGCGCTTGATGCGCCAGCGCATGGACTGGGCGGAATTGGGGGAATTGTCGTCGGGCGGGCCGAACATCATCAAGGACGGCCACCACCAGCGGTTCAGCGCGTCCTGGGCCATGCGCTTCTGTTCCGCCGTGCCGCCGGCCAGCGCCATCATGATCTCGTAGCCCTGGCGCTGATGGAAGCTCTCTTCCTTGCAGATGCGCACCATGGCGCGGGCATAGGGCCCGTAGGAGGTGCGCTGCAACGGCACCTGGTTCATGATGGCGGCACCATCTACTAGCCAGCCGATAGCGCCGATATCGGCCCAGGTCAGGGTCGGGTAGTTGAAGATGGTGGAGTATTTGGCCTTGCCGCTGTGCAGCGCGTCGATCAGGTCGTCGCGCGCTGCCCCCAGCGTCTCCGTCGCGGAATAGAGGTAGAGCGCGTGCCCGCCCTCATCCTGCACCTTGGCCAGCAATACGGCCTTGCGGCGCAGCGAGGGCGCGCGGGTGATCCAGTTGCCCTCCGGCAGCATGCCCACTACCTCGGAATGCGCATGCTGCGACATCTGGCGGATCAGGGTGCGGCGATAGGCTTCCGGCATCCAGTCCTTGGGCTCGATGAACTCGTCGGCGGCCACCCGCGCCTCGAACGCGGCCAGCAGCTCGGCGGGTTCGACGGAAGTCACGGCGGCCTGCTTCTGCAATTCGGTCGTGTACATGGGGGCCTCTCGCTGTTCGTGGGGGTAGAATATAATAGACCGACCAGACGGTCAATTAATTATGTGCAGCTTTCGGGGACTTTCTGGTGCGGCAAGGCCTTGATCACACCCGTTCCAGCGCCAGCGCGATACCCTGGCCCAAGCCGATGCACATGGTGCACAGCGCCCGCCGTGCACCCCGGCGCTGCAATTCCTCCGTCGCCGTGATCACCAGCCGCGCGCCGGACATGCCCAGCGGATGGCCCAGCGCGATGGCGCCACCATTGGGGTTCATATGCTCGGCATTGTCGGGCAGGCCCAGCTGGCGCAGCACGGCCAGGCCCTGGGCGGCGAAGGCTTCGTTCAGCTCAACCACGTCGATATCACCGATGGACAGGCCCAGCCGGTCCAGCAGTGCTGTGGTGGCCGGCGCAGGCCCGATGCCCATGATGCGCGGCGGCACGCCGGCTGTGGCCATGCCCAGCACGCGGGCGCGCGGAACGAGGCCGTAGCGCTCCACGGCAGCGGCCGAGGCTACGATCAGGGCCGCAGCACCATCATTGACGCCCGACGCGTTGCCGGCCGTCACCGTGCCGCCTGGCCGGACGATGGGCTTCAGCCCGGCCAACGCCTCCAGGCTGGTGGCACGGGGGTGCTCGTCCTGATCGACGACCAGCGGGGCGCCCTTGCGCTGCGGGATGGTGACGGGCGTGATCTCCGCGCCCAGGCGGCCATTGGCCTGGGCGACGGCGGCGCGGGCCTGGCTGCGGACGGCGAACGCATCCTGGTCGGTGCGGGAGATGGCGAAATCGTTGGCCACGTTCTCCGCCGTCTCAGGCATGCTGTCGGTGCCGAATTCCTTGTGCATCAGCGGGTTGACGAAGCGCCAGCCGATGGTGGTGTCGAAGATCCGCGCCTCGCGGGAAAAGGCGCTGTCGGCCTTGCCCTGGACGAAGGGTGCGCGGCTCATGCTCTCCACACCGCCGGCCAGGATCAGGTCGGCCTCGCCTGCCCTGATGGCGCGGGCGGCGATGCCCACGGCATCCAGGCCGGACCCGCAGAGCCGGTTGACGGTGGTGCCCGGCGCTTCCGCGCCCAATCCGGCCAGCAGTGCCGCCATGCGGGCCACGTTGCGGTTATCCTCCCCGGCCTGATTGGCGCAGCCCAGGATCACATCATCGAAGCGGGCTCCGGCCAGGGCAGGGGACCGCGCCAGCAGCGCCTTGATGGGGATGGCGGCCAGATCGTCAGGGCGGACGGGGGCCAGTACCCCGGCATAGCGGCCGATGGGCGTGCGCAGCCCATCACAGATGAAGGCGTCGGCCATATTCATGCTTCCTCTTGGATGACGGGGCCGCCGATGGTGCGCGACAGGCCCTGGAATTCCGCGATGACGCGCCCGTCCCGGGTATGGACGCTGACGTTGTAGACGCCGCTGCGCCCGGCCACGGCCGCCTCCCGCGCTTCGGCCACCAGCACGTCTTTGCCATAGGCCGGGGCCAGATAGGCGATGGAGGCCTGGGCGCCCACGGCGGCCTGATTGCGGCTGTTGCAGGCATAGGCGAAGGCCGTGTCGGCCAGGGCGAAGATCATGCCGCCATGGGCCATGCCATGGCCGTTCAGCATGTCGGGCCGCAGCGCCATGGACAGCCTTGAATAGCCTTCGCCCGCCTCCTCAATCCGGATGCCCCAGGCGGGCCCGGTGCCCTCGCGCGACAGCATGGTTTCGGCGATCTGGCGGGTACGGTCACTCATGGGGCAATCCTTCGCTGGGCAGGTACATGTCGTCGCCAGTGGCCGCCGCCAGATTGGCGAGCACTTGGCGGACCCACGCGGGGCCGGCCTGATCGACCCAGGCCAGCGGCCCCTGCGGATGGTTGGCGCCGTGGATCATGGCGGCGTCGATGCCGGCATGATCAGCAACCCGGTCATGGGCGGCATCGGCTGCACAATTGGCCAGTTGCGCCAAGGTGCGCAGGACCAGCCCGCCGGGCCGGTCGGGCAGCACCAGCGCGTCCTTGCCCAGGGCCTGAGCGAAACCGGCAAAGGCGGTGCGGGCCGCAAAGTCTTGCGGGTCAGCCAGACTGGCGACCAGGGCCGAGGCACTGGCGAAATCGCGTGCCGTGTCCAGCATGATGCGCGTTCGACCATCCTCGGCGGCCAAGGCGGCGGCCGTGCGACCGTCACCTAGACGCAGCAAGACGCCATCGATCAGGATGGTATCGGCGGGCAGTGCAACGTCATCCGCAGCCTCCAACTCGGCGGCACGCAGCGCCGCCAGACCCTCGCCGAAGCACAAAAGGCCAGGACGGGGGGCGGTTGGTTCCAGGGCAATGATGGGCTTCGTCCCCGCCATGAACACACCACTGCCGGTTTTGCGGCCCAGGTTCCCGGCATTGACCAACGCCTTCTGTACGTCCTGTGGGCGGAAGCGGGTCTTGCCAGCATAGGCGCTGTAAACCGAGCTGGCGACGGCATAATTGACGTCATGGCCGATCAGGTCCGCCAGTTCCAACGGCCCCATGCGGAAACCGCCCGCCGCCTTTAGTGCATGGTCGATGCTGGCCGCATCCAGCTCCTCACCCAGGGCCAGGAACCCCTCCGCATAATAGGGACGGGCCACCCGGTTGACGATGAAGCCAGGCACGTCGGCGGCCTGCACGGGCACCTTGCCCCACCGGCGCATCAGGTCGACGAGGATCGGGCCCAGCCCAGTCGCGTTGTCGCGTATGGTCACCACCTCCACCAGTTTCATCACCGGGGCGGGGTTGAAGAAATGCAGGCCGACGAACCGCTCCGGCCGCTCCAGACTAATAGCTAGGCTGGAGATCGGCAGCGAGGAGGTGTTTGAGGCGATGACGGCCTCGGCTCCGAGCACCTTCTCCAGCCGCGCGAATAGGGCCGCCTTGGGTGCTGTCTGCTCCACGATCGCCTCCACCACCAGGACGCAGGGGGCAAGGTCGGCGATATCCTCGCTTAGGGTCAGGCGGGCGCGGATGGCCCCGGCTGCCGCCTCCGTCAATGTGCCGCGCCTCACCTGGCCGGCCAGCGAGGCATCGATGATGCCGCGCCCCCTCTCCAGCGCCGAAGCACCGACGTCAAGCAGCACCACACGGTGGCCGGCGGCCGCCGCGACCTCTGCGATGCCGGCACCCATGGCACCCGCACCGACGACGCCCACGGGCGTCCCTGTTTCCAGAATGGTTCGCATGACTGACAGCTAAACCTCCGAATTAAGGGCTTGTCAATAATAGATTGACCGGTCATTCTATTAAACACGGCAGGAACGGCCTGCCGCTCGGGGAAGATGCATGCCCATGTTCGAGACCATCCTGTTCAATATCAATGCCGGCGTAGCGCGGCTGACGCTGAACCGTCCTGACCGGCTGAACAGCTTCACGGTGCGGATGCATGCGGAAGTGGCGGCGGCTTTGGATGAGGTGGAGAAGCCGGGTGCCGCCCGCGTCCTGGTGCTGACGGGTGCCGGGCGCGGCTTCTGCGCCGGCCAGGATCTGTCCGACCGGGCCGTGTCACCGGGTGGCGATGGGGTTGATCTGGGCCTGTCGCTGGAGAACCGCTATAACCCGCTGATCCGCCGCCTGTCGGCCCTGCCCCTACCGGTGATCTGCGCCGTCAATGGCGTGGCAGCGGGGGCAGGGGCCAATATCTCGCTCGCCTGCGACCTCGTCATCGCGGCGCGGTCGGCCAAGTTCATCCAGCCCTTCGCCAATATCGGCCTGGTGCCCGACAGCGGCGGCACCTGGACCCTGCCGCGTCATGTTGGCCAGGCCCGCGCCTTGGGTTTGGCGCTGACCGGCACGCCGCTGCCCGCCGAACAGGCCAAGGAATGGGGCCTGATCTGGGACGTGGCGGATGATACGGAGTTGGCCGCCACCGTCGATGCGCTGGCCGCCCGCCTAGCCCAGGCGCCGACGCAAGGTCTGGCCCGCATCAAGCAGGCCATCCGCGCCGGCTGGTCCGTGCCACTGGACCAGCAGCTCGACGTGGAGCGTGACCATCAGCGTGCGCTAGGCCACACCGACGATTACCGGGAGGGCGTGGCCGCCTTCCTGGAAAAGCGCCAGCCGCGCTTCACGGGACAATAAGTTTTTCGGGAGCACATGACATGTCGATTTTGAGCAATTACGCACTGGACCAGTGGGTACAGGTGCAAACTGGGCTGGTTTCCATCCCGTCGGCCCTGGACGCAAGCACCGTGGCGCAGACAGGCAGCCAGGGGCTGGATTTCGCCTCCATGCTGCAACATGCCCGCAGCGTCGGCGGCCCGGCCCTGCGCGCCATGACCTTCCATGAGCGTGCACGCCTGTTGAAGGGTCTGGCCGAAGCCATCATGGCGCGCAGGGAGGAACTGTACGCGCTGGCCACCCATACCGGTGCCACCCGCGCCGACAACTGGATCGATATCGAGGGCGGGGCCGGCACGCTGTTCGCCTATGCCTCCAAAGGGCGGCGGGAATTGCCCAATGCCCGCATCCTGATCGATGGCGATACGGAGGTGCTGTCCAAGCGCGGCGGCTTCATCGGCCAGCATGTCTACATGCCTTTGCAGGGTGTGGCCGTGCATATCAACGCCTTCAATTTCCCCGTCTGGGGCATGCTGGAAAAGCTGGCGCCCACCCTGCTGGCGGGCGTGCCGGCCATCGTGAAGCCGGGCACGGCCACGGCCTACGTCACCGAGGCCGCCTTCCGCGTGATGATCGCGACGGGGCTGCTGCCGGCCGGTGCCCTGCAGCTTATCGTGGGCGCCACCGGCGATTTGTTCGACCATCTGACGGGCCAGGACGTGGTGTCCTTCACCGGTTCCGCCCAGACGGCGGCCAAGCTTCAGAGCCATCCCGTCATCGCGCGCGAGGGCGTGCGGTTTGTGGCCGAACGCGATAGCCTGAACGCCGCCATCCTCGGCCCCGACGCCACCACTGGCAGCCCGGAATTCGCGCTGTTCGTGAAGGAGGTGGTGCGGGAGATGACGGTGAAGGCCGGGCAGAAATGCACCGCCATCCGCCGCGCCCTGGTGCCTGCCTCCCTGATCGATGAGGTGCAGGCCGCATTGAAGGCCGCCCTTGCCAAGGTCGTGGTGGGTGACCCCGCCCGTGAAGGCGTGACCATGGGGGCCCTGGTCGGTTCCGCGCAGCTGGCCGATGTGCGCGAAAAGATTGCAATGCTGTCGCAGGAGGCGTGGATGGTCCATGGTGATGGCGAACCGGTGGTGAATACCGATGAGCGCGGGGCCTTCATTGCGCCCGTTCTGCTGCGCACCGACGATCCGGACAACGCCGACCTGCTGCATGAAGTAGAGGCGTTCGGGCCAGTGGCGACCCTGATGCCTTATCGGGATCTGGCGCATGCCGTTACGCTGGCCAATCGCGGCAAGGGTTCGCTGGCCCTGTCCATCGTCACCCATGACCCTGGCGTTGCCACCGACCTGTTGCTGGGCCTGGGGTCCTTCCATGGCCGTATCCACATCCTGAACCGCGACTGCGCCAGGGAAAGCACGGGCCATGGCTCTCCCCTGCCGGTGCTGGTGCATGGCGGCCCGGGTCGCGCCGGCGGTGGGGAGGAGATGGGCGGTATCCGTGGCGTGAAGCATTACATGCAGCGCACGGCGCTGCAGGGCTCCCCCGACATGCTGTCTGCGGTTACGGGCACTTGGCTGACGGGCAGCAGCCGGCGAGAAGGGGAGGTGCATCCCTTCCGCCTGCGCTTCGGGGAACTGCCCATCGGCTATACCAAGAAGACGGCGGCGCGCACCATCACGCTGGAGGATATTGAGCATTTCGCCCAATTCACCGGAGATACCTTCTATGCCCACATGGATGAGGAGGCGGCCAAGGCCAGCCCGATCTTCGGCGGACGGGTGGCGCATGGCTACCTGATCCTGTCCTTTGCCGCCGGCCTGTTCGTCGATCCGGCGCCGGGTCCCGTCCTGGCCAATTACGGGCTGGAAAGCCTGCGCTTCATCAAGCCGGTGAAGCCCGGCGACAGCATCCAGGCGGCCCTGACGGCGAAGGAGAAGAGCGCCAAGACGCCGGAGATGGGCGAGGTGCGCTGGAACGTCGCCGTGGCCAACCAGGATGGTGAGTTGGTGGCGACATATGACCTGCTGACCATGAATGCGGTCTGAGGGCCGCTACCTTAGAGAGGCGTGTTGATGCTACGCCACGTCGCGGGTCACATGCTCGATGTCAGCCGCATCGCGCCACCCCATCCCCGGGCTACCGCCCCTGGTGTTCTTACATGAAGGGCTGCATAGCGTTGCGCAATAGCGGGACTTTCCCCGTCGTATAGCCGTGACCGTATGTTGCGCGGCTATGGTTTATTCCCGCCGCGGGCATGGCGGGACGCAACCGCTGGCCGGCGCGCCGGGATGACTAACTTCATAGTGAGGCGCTGGTCACCCTGCCGGCCTTGCCGAAGGTCGAGGGGGTCGATAACCTAATCCTAATCCCAATCCTGATCGGCTACAGCTTCAGCGTCTTGGTCGCCTTCTTCTAAGCTGGCGACGTACACTGACCTGTCACAGGCATATCCGCAACGGCACCGCACGTGTTCGAGGAGGATGTGACCATCGCGAGCGAGCGTGCGGCCCCGAAGGCCTCTGCCGGGGCCTTTCGGTGTCAAGCCTTCTGAGTGCTCGTCACGCCGCCGGGCTCATACTCCTGGCCGGGTCGTCGTCCACCCCAAAGCAGAAATTCAGAGCTACACCATCGGCCCGACGCTAGGAACCGTCATCAACTGGCGACTGACCGTGTTCTCCCGCCAAATTGCCAGCTTCAGCCGGTGCAGCTTGGTGAACTCTGTCTGCATCGCAAATCGCGCAGCCAGCATTGGCAGCATCAACAGCTCCAGCAACGGATGCCGCTGACTGGTTGCCTTTGCGCTCCGATTGTGATTTCTCGGCCCGTTGCCATGACACATGCGTGATTATATGCCAGATTAAAACCACCGGTACTGGACCGATGGACTATCCCAACGGCCGAGGAGCCGAAACGCTGCGTAGTCACGGGCTACCAACCAAAACGCTCCATTCCCTGACTGCGGCTTTCCTATGGCACTACCGCAGCGCTCAATCTACGTTTTATGCGATGAACTGTCTGGAGATGTGCACCACTTGCAACTTGTTGCAAGGGCAATATCACGGCGTGTATGTGCCCAAGATGTGTCCAAGCAGGAATGGCTCTTCGGAGCAGCCCGCATCTTGGTCCATCCCGATGGCCATATCGATGCTTTGATCCCGGAATGAAGGCTTGGGCACCCGGTACATCGGCATCGACTGTAAAGGCGTAATGGACGAAGCTTGGTTGCTGAGCGTGCCAACGATTGACCTTTATCTTGCTATACCGGACAAACCTCACACGCGCGTAGCAAGATGGGGCGGCAGATAGATGCCAAGATAGGAGACAACGGCCATGATAGCCTCATCCAGGGCTTCCTGTGTAACCTGATCATGCTCCGCAACCGACAGCGAAAAAAAGAC
The DNA here is from genome assembly GCF_002868735.1 of Niveispirillum cyanobacteriorum. GTDB lineage: Bacteria > Pseudomonadota > Alphaproteobacteria > Azospirillales > Azospirillaceae > Niveispirillum > Niveispirillum cyanobacteriorum. The sequence continues at coordinate 2,765,351 of NZ_CP025611.1, forward strand.
ATCGGCGATCAGCAGTGCCTTGAAGAAAAGCTCACGCGAGTCGGCCAGTTCCGGCAGCAGGAACTGCTTCTTCACGGCCATCCACAGGGCTGTGCCGAAACGGAAATCTTCCTTGCAGGCCGCACTTTTAATGTCCGGGGGCGTATGGGGCCCCAGCATCAGTTTGCGGGCGGCCGGATCCTTGTTGAAAGCTGACTGGTGATGGATCAGTGACGCCTTGATCAGTTCCTGCCAGCTGGATGCCGGCGGCAGGTCAAGATCTTCCGACGCCTGCTGGGTGGCGATGGTGCGGGCCAGCTCCCGCCAAATATCCATGATGTCGCCGAAGAAATGGTATGCCGACGACAAAGGTATTCCGGCAGCCTCCGCCACCGCCGCCATTCCCACCTGATCAAGCGGCAGTTCGCCCAGCACCTGTCGTGCGGCGGTCAGTAGTTCCGCCCGTCTCGCCCGCCCCCTTGCCTGGGTGGCCCGGCTGTTCGAAGCCCGTGGTGTACTGACAGCTACCATAATCGTCCTCAATCGAATTCACACTTCTGACGGACGTTGTTTCGGCCCATCTTTCTCGCTTGACAACAGAAAAAGCAAACCTCAGAATTCGAAAAAATTCGAATTAAGGGGGAGCTATGAGAAAACTGATGGCGCTCCCGGCCGCTTTTGCGCTGTGCACCTCCGTGTACGCGCAGAATTCTGGCCCGGGAAGTTCGGAAGGGGAAGGGTTAATTGAAATCATCGTGACCGCTCAGAAACGGGCGCAGGGGCTGCAGGAAGTCCCGGCCTCGGTCACGGCATTGGGAGAGGAAGCGCTGGCATCCATCGGACGACAGGACGTCACCGCCCTTGCGGGGCAGGTTCCCTCGCTTCAGGTCAACCAGTACAGTCCGACGATCACGATCTTCAATCTGCGCGGCGTCAGCCAGAACGATTTCGCCGACAGCCAGGAAGCGCCGATCGCCTTTTATTCCGATGAAGTCTATGTTTCCGCGCTGGGGGCCATCAGCGGGCAGACCTTCGACCTTGAACGGGTGGAAGTGCTGCGCGGGCCGCAGGGCACGCTGTTCGGCCGCAACGCGACCGGCGGCCTGATCCAGATCGTTTCCGCCAAGCCCACGGATCGTTTCGAAGGGTTTCTGACATCGACCGTCGGCAGCCACAGCCAGATCGCGACGGAGGGGGCCGTCAGCGGCCCCTTGAGCGACCGGGTCCGTGGACGCCTTGCCTTCACGACCAACCATCACAAGGGCTATATCGAAAACCGCATCGGCCCGGACCTGGGAAACTCGAAATTCTACGGGATCAGGCCACAATTGGCGGTCGATGTCGGCGAGGATGGCGAACTGACCCTGAAGGTCCAGCATCTGCGCAATGACCATGAACGCAGCGGCGGCCTTTACTCTCACATCGCCGCGCGTCCGGACGCGAACGGTCTTGGCATGGCCGTTGGGCCCCAGGAGGATTATTACGGCACGGGTCCGGGCGCCGATCCGATTGGTTTCCGTGAGCCGGACAGCGATCCCTTCACGGCTTCCAACGACCGTATCGGTTCCTTCGACCGTAAGTTTTCCAGCGTCACCGCCCGCTATACCCAGACGGTCGGGGCGGTCGACCTGACCTCCATCACGGATTACCAGGAACTGCGCAAATCCTACGGCGAGGATACCGACATGTCGCCGGACGGGATCTTCAACTTCGATACGCACCAGAAGCTGAAACAGTTTTCCCAGGAACTGCGTTTGGCCCAGGATACGGACCGGTACAACTGGCTGGCCGGTGCCTATTACCTGTCGATCCGGTCCGACAATGCCTATGCCATCACCTCGCCGCTGAGCATCCTGCCCAGGCAGAATTACGGTGGCACGCTGAAGACCGACAACTGGTCCGGCTTCGGACAGTTCGAATATAACCTGACCGACACTGTCTCCGCCGTGGTCGGCGGGCGCTATTCAAGCGACGCGAAGAAGTACGACTTCGCCCATCGGACCGATGGGATCGGCGATTTCATCTTCAACCAGACGACCAACCCGTCGCTGGCCCGCCGCACCTTCCATGACTGGTCGGGCCGGCTGGAACTGAACTACAAGCCCACCAGGGACATGCTGTTCTATGGCGGTGTCAATCGCGGCACCAAGAGTGGCGGGTTCGGCACACAGGCCTTCACGCCAATCGATCCGGCAACCATCCCGTTCGGCAGCGAGAAGCTGACCAGCTACGAGATGGGGGCCAAGCTCACGCTGGACCGCACCACCAAGTTCAACACGGCCGTCTTCCATTACGATTACAAGGATTATCAGGCATTCTCCATTGTCGCGCTGTCCCAGTTCATCCGCAACAATCCGGCGCGGGTGACGGGGGCGGAATTCGAACTGGTCAAGCAGCCCGTCAAGGGCCTGACCTTGCAGTTGTTCGGCACCTATCTCGACACCAAGGTGAAGGACATCGTCCTGCCGTCGGGCACCGTCGCGGACCGTGAACTGCCCCAGGCGCCCGAACTCAGCCTCGGCTGGATGGTGCGGTATGAATTCGCCCTTGGTGCCGGCAGCCTGGCCGTGCAGACGGACTGGAAGTACGACGGCGCGCAGTTCTTTTCGACCTTCAATGCCCCGATCGATCATGAAGGCGCCCGTGTCGTCGGCAATGCCCGCATCGCCTACATGTTCGACGACGGGACCGAAGCGGCGATTTTTGCCAACAATATCCTGGACCGCCGCTATCGTATCTACAACCTTGACCTGTCCGGTCCGCTTGGCATCTCAAACCAGGCCTATGCACGGCCGCGCTGGATCGGCGCAAGCCTGACTGTCCGTTTCGATTAGGGTCGGCCGCAGCAGAATTCGACGTGCCGATACTGGATGAACCCTTAAAAGGACCCGAGCATGCGAATTTCTAGGGCAGTCTACATTTGCGCAATCGCAACACTCGGGATGACGGGTGCCGCCGGCGCCCAGGACGCCGCGGCCGGTGCCCGGTTGTTCACCGCGAAATGCCAGGCCTGCCACCAGCTGGACCCCGCCAAGGGGTCCGGCATGGGCCCCAATCTGGCAGGTGTGATCGGACGGAAGTCCGCCGCTCTGCCGGGATTTAATTACTCGCCCGCCATGAAGGGCGCCAATCTCGTCTGGGACAATGCCAGCCTGGACGCCTACCTGAAAGCACCGCAAGCGGCCATCAAGGGCAACCGGATGACGTTCGCCGGCATCGCCGACGCCCCGCACCGGGCCGACCTGATCGCCTTCCTGGCCACGAAGAACTAGCCTCTGACCGGAGGATTTCCACTATGTCCCGCCTTTCCCTGATCGCCCTTTGCGCTGCCATTGCCCTTGTGGCTCCGGCCCGCGCCGAATTGCAGGCCGAACAATTGTCGGTCGAAACGCTGCCGGAAAAATTGCCTGCCCACTGGGTTTGGGTCAATGACGTCGCCTTTTTCAACATGGCCGACGGCAGGGCCTATCTGATCGACGCGGATAACGGTCGCTTCGTCGGCATGGTCAGTGGCGGCTATGGCCACGGCTCGCTGGGCCTGGACCCAAGGGGCGACCGTTTCGTCGTGCCGGCCACCTTCTATTCGCGGGGCTCGCGGGGGGATCGCACCGATGTGCTGACCCTTTACGAGACGAAGAACCTGACGCCGGGGACGGAGATCATCATCCCGGCCAAGAAGTTCAGCGGCATCCCCTTTGTCGGCAACTCCACCCTGACCGATGATGGCCGTTTTGCCCTGATCTATAATTTCACACCTGAACAATCGGTGACGGTGGCGAACCTGGACAAGGGCGCGGTGGTGGGGGAGTTCCAGACACCGGGCTGCGGCCTGATCTATCCCGTCGGCCCCCGCCGCTTCATGATGCAGTGCGGTGACGGGTCCATGCAACTGGCCTTGATGGATGCCGAGGGCAAGGTGACGCCGGGCGGCGTGTCCAAACCGCTGTGGACGCAGGAGGATCTGGCAACGGAAAAGGCTGTCCGCGTGGGTGAAAGCCGCTGGATGTTCTTTACCTACAACAGCCAGGTCTTCATCGTCGACGGTGCGGGCAAGGAACCCAGGGTCGTCGATCAATGGTCGCTGGTCGGACCCAATCCCGATGGCTGGCGGGTGGGCGGTCTGCAACCCAGCGCCTATCACACGGCCCAGGGCCGGCTTTACGTGCTGATGCATCAGGGCGGGCCGGAGACGCGCAAGGACCCCGGCAAGCAGGTCTGGGTCTTCGATCTGAGGACCCGCAAGAAGATACAGCAGATCGACCTGGAGACAACGGCAACCTCCATCGCCGTCAGCCAGGATGCCAAGCCGTTGCTCTATGCAACCGAGTTCGGGGTCCCCACGCTCAACATCTATGATGCGGCCAGCGGCAAGAAGCTGCGTGCGGTCGACCAGTTGGGCCAGACCCTGACCGTCATCCAGCCGGCACCCGTCCAGCCCGCCGCGATGGGGAGGTAGCAGATGCCGCTTGATCCGGTTTTTTCCCTGGTGGTCAAGGCAGGCCTGGCACTGCTGTTCGCCTTTGCCGTCTGGCACAAGCTGCGTGACTGGCCGCGCATCGGGGCAGTGGTCGGCGGATACCGCCTGTTGCCGCCGGCACTCAGCCAGCCGGTGGCGGCCCTTCTGGTCGTGCTGGAACTGGCGGCGGCGGGGGGGGCGCTGCTGTCGCCCTCCGCACTCTGGCTGTCGGCCGGGCTGCTGTCGGCCTATGCGGCTGCCATCGGCTTCAACCTCCTGCGCGGCAATGACCAGATCGACTGCGGCTGCATCGGTTTCGCCGCAGTACGGCCCCGGCTGCGCTGGACCATGGTCATCCGCAACGCGGTGCTGGCCGCGCTGGCGCTGCTGGCGGTGTTGCAACCCGTCGCCGACCGGTCACTGGTCTGGATCGACTATCTGACTTTGCTGGCCGTGCTGCCGGGCGCCGCCCTGCTCTATGCCGCCCTGGAAACCGCCATTTCCCTGCCCTCCCGCGGAGCCGCGTCATGATGGAAGCCCTCTATGTCGCCCTTGTCCTGCAATGGGTCATCATCCTGGCCCTGGCGGCGGCCGTCGTGGCGCTGTTCCGGCAGGTCGGCATGCTGCATGAACGGCTGGGCCCTGTCGGCGCCCTGGTCCTGCCGGGCGGGCCGAAGGCCGGCGCCACCGCGCCCCGGTTCACGCTGCGCGCTATTGACGGCCGCAAGGTCGTGATCGGTCAGGAAGGCGGTGCCCGATCCACGCTGCTGTTCTTCCTGTCGCCGACCTGCCCGGTCTGCAAGACGCTGATCCCCATCATCAAGCGGGTCGCGGAGGATGAGCGCAACCGGCTGGATCTCGTGTTGGCCAGCGACGGGGACGAGCCGGCACAGCAATTGATGATCCGGCAGCACAAGCTGGAGGAATTCCCGCTGGTCCTGTCGACGGAGCTGGGCATGGCCTACGGCGTGTCAAAGCTGCCGCACGCCGCCCTGATCGGGCCTGACGGCAAGCTGGCCGCCACCGGTCTGGTGAATAGCCGTGAGCATCTGGAAAGCCTGCTGACGGCCCAGGATCTGGGGGTCGCGTCGTTGCAGGAATTCGTGACCAAGACCGCGCAAGACCGCGCGAAGATCGAATGGGTTGGGAGGTAAGACCGTGACGAGACTGGATCGCATCGCAGAAATCCTCGCCCGGCAAGCCGCCCGGGCCATCTCCAGGCGCAGCATCCTTGGCCGCCTGGGGGCCCTTGCTTCGGCCGCCAGCCTTCCGGCCTTGCCGGTGGCGCGCGCATCCGCCCAGGCGGCCAAGGCCCCGCCGGGGGAGACGGGTGACCCGGCGTCCTGTGACTACTGGCGCTATTGCGCCATCGACGGCTTCCTCTGCTCCTGCTGCGGCGGATCGGTATCATCCTGCCCGCCGGGGACGGAACCGTCGCCCATCACCTGGGTCGGCACCTGCCGCAACCCTGCCGATGGCAAGGATTACGTCATCTCCTACAATGATTGCTGCGGCAAGGCGGCCTGCGGGCGTTGCATCTGCAACCGCAATGAAGGCGACACGCCCGTCTATCAGCCGCAGGGCGCCAACGACATCAACTGGTGTCTGGGGACGCAGTCCGGCATCGTTTACAACTGCTCGACGGCCGTCGTGCTGGGCGCGGCGGGCTGATGCGATGCGGCGGGCCTTCACCATCGCCTGTCTCGCCGCCGCGCTGATCCTGCCGATGGCGGCGGCCCAGCCGCCATCGCGCAGTCCGCGCACGAACTACATGACCAATTGCCAGGGCTGCCACCTGCCTGGGGGCGAGGGCATGTATGGCAAGGTGCCGCCGATGCGCGGACACCTTGCCAATTTCCTGACGGTTCCGGGGGGACGGGAGTTCCTGATCCGCGTTCCCGGCGTCGCCAATTCGACCCTGAATGACAGTGACCTGGCAGCCCTGATCAACTGGCTGGTTCCCGCCATGGGGCCCGACGTGCCGGGCGGGTTCGTGCCGTATACCAGTGACGAAATCCACCGGCTGCGCCGCATGCGTCTGCAGGACGTGAACACCTTGCGTGCCGCCCTGATCGAACAGATGTCCGCCGACCGTCGCGCCGCGATGCTCGGTGCGGCAAGCCGCTAACCACAAGATCTCACCATAGGGAGAGAGCCTGCCATGAATGGCAATTTCGCTCTGACAATCGACGGCCGGCAAGTCGCCGGAAGCGGCACCTTCGAGGTCCGCGACCCGGCCACGGGCGCCGTTGTCGCCACAGCACCCGCCGCTTCTGCGGACCAGCTGGACGCGGCCGTGGGCGCCGCGCGCAAGGCTTTCCCCGGCTGGGCGGCCCGGTCTGAAGCCGATCGCAAGGCTGTCGTGGCCAACGTGGCCGACATCATCGAAGCCCACGCCGCGGAACTGGCCGAACTGGTGACCCGCGAACAGGGCAAGCCGCTGGCCGGCCTAGGTTCCCAATGGGAAATCGGTGGCGCCATCGCCTGGGCACGCCACACGGCAAGCCTGGACCTGCCGATGGAAACCATCCAGGACGATGCCGGGGGGCGGGTGACCCTGCACCGCAGGCCCATCGGCGTTGTCGGCTCGATCACACCGTGGAACTTCCCCGTGATGATCGCCATCTGGCACGTGATGCCCGCCATTCTGGCCGGCAATACCGTGGTCCTGAAGCCGTCCCCCAACACGCCGCTGGCGACGTTGCTGCTGGGGCAGCTGTTGCAGGAAGCGCTGCCGCCGGGCGTTCTGAACGTCATTGCCGGTGCCGATGGGATCGGTCAGGCCATGGCCGACCATAAGGGCATCGACAAGATCGTCTTCACCGGATCGACCACCACGGGCCGCAAAGTCATGGCCAGCGGCGCCGCCAACCTGAAGCGGCTGACACTGGAACTGGGCGGCAACGATGCCGGCATCGTTCTGCCAGATGCTGATCTGGATGCGCATATCGACAAGCTGTTCTGGGGCATCTTTATCAATAATGGCCAGACCTGCGCCGCGCTGAAGCGTCTCTATGTCCATGACAGCCTCTATGACGCGGTCTGCGACCGGCTGGTCGCCTATGCTGCGAACATCGTCACGGGCAACGGGCTGGAACCCGACAGCCGTCTGGGCCCGGTCCAGAACCCCATGCAGTTCGACCGGGTGAAGCGGCTGGTGGAACAGGCCAGGCAGGCCGGCGCCCGCGTGCTGTGCGGGGGCGAACCCGCCGAAGGCCCCGGCCTGTTCTATCCCGTGACCATCCTGGCCGATGCATACGACGGCATGGACATCGTGGACGAGGAACAGTTCGGCCCCGCCGTGCCCATCATCCGTTTCACCGATATCGAGGATGTCATCGCCCGGGCGAACGCCAGTGAAAGCGGCCTCGGCGGCTCTATCTGGTCGCGGGATCTGGAAAAGGCGAGGGCCCTGGCGGCCCGGCTGGAATGCGGCAGCGTCTGGATCAACAACCATGGCGCCATCCGGCCCGACGCCCCGTTCGGCGGCGTAAAGCAATCCGGCATCGGCCTGGAATTCGCCAGCCTGGGCCTTGCCGAATTCACCAGCGTACAGGTGATCCACTCATGATCGCAACGCTGCACCCCATTGAGCGGGCGTCCGTGGATGAATTGCGGGCGCTGCAATTGGACCGGCTCCGCTGGTCGCTGAACCAGGCCTACACCGGCAACCCGCGCTATCGCGCCAAGTTCGACGCGGCCGGCATCCATCCCGACGATCTGCGCTCGCTGGACGATCTGGCAAGGTTCCCCTTCACCACCAAGGCCGACCTGCGCGACGCCTATCCGTTCGACTTCTTCGCCGTGCCGCAGGACAGGCTGGCGCGTATCCACGCTTCCTCCGGCACCACAGGCAAGCCCGTCGTCGTCGGCTATACCAGGACCGATCTGGATACCTGGGCACAGCTGGTCGCGCGGTCGATCCATGCCGCCGGCGGCCGCAGTGGCATGAAGGTCCACGTCGCCTATGGCTATGGCCTGTTCACCGGTGGCCTGGGTGCCCATGGCGGGGCGGAGGCCCTGGGCTGCACCGTCATCCCCATGAGCGGCGGGCAGACGGAAAAGCAGATCCAACTGATCGCCGATTTCCGGCCCGACATCATCATGGTCACGCCGACATATCTGCTGGCGATGATCGACGAATATCACAAGCGCGGCCTGGACCCCGCCCAGACGTCGCTGAAGATCGGCATTTTCGGCGCCGAACCCTGGACGGAGGCCATGCGACGGGAGATCGAGGGCGCGTTCGCCATCACCGCCACCGATATCTATGGCTTGTCGGAGGTGATGGGGCCGGGCGTCGCCCAAGAATGCGGGATCGCCAAGGACGGCCCCACCATCTGGGAAGATCATTTCTATCCGGAGATCATCGATCCGGAGACGGGCGCCGTCCTGCCTGACGGATCGGAAGGCGAACTAGTCTTCACCTCGCTCAGCAAGGAGGCGATGCCGGTCATCCGCTATCGCACCCGCGACTTGACCCGGCTGCTGCCCGGCACGTCGCGGCCAATGCGGCGCATGGCCAAGATCACGGGGCGCAGCGATGACATGCTGATCATCCGTGGCGTCAATGTCTTCCCCAGCCAGATCGAGGAGATCCTGCTGACCTGCCCGGCCCTGTCGCTGCATTACCTGATCGAACTGACCCGTCCCGGTCGCATGGACGTGGTGGCGGTGGAGGTGGAGGCGCGGTCCGGCAGCACGGCCGAGGACCAGGCCCGTGCCACCCGCGACTTCGCCCACAAGATCAAGTCCCTGATCGGGATCAGCGTGAATGTCGTGATCCGGCCGCCGGGCACCCTGGCGCGATCGGAAGGCAAGGCCCGGCGGGTGGTCGACCGGCGCGGCGCAACGGTGAACTGACGACCGGAACGCACCGATGACAAAACCGATCGTCCCGACCAGCCAGCCCAGGGACCGGCACGATCCAGCAACCCAAGCCGGGTGAAAGGGAGAGATCAGTGAGCGCCTTGGTCATCGATCCCCGCAGCACAATCTGCAAGATTGAGCATCGGTTGGGCAGCATCTTCATCAACCTAACGGAGCGGGAGCGCGCGGTCTGCGCCCGCTCCATGGTTGGGATGACGGCCGAGGCCATTGCCCTCGACCTCGGCATCTCGTCGGCATCGGTGCTCACCTACCGCCGGCGCGCCTATGTACGCTACCACTTCACCCACAGCAACCAGTTCTTCCTGGGGATGATATGATGGGGATGCCATCCAGGGAGCGGACGCTGCTGCTGGGCCTGTTGCTTTCCACCTGCCTGCTTCCCGTGGAAGCCGGGGGCAAGGAGAAGGGTCCGGCCGATCTGCTGGTCGTTGGCGGACAGATCAAGACCCCGTCGGGCTGGGCCGAAGCCATGGCCGTCCAGGACGGCGTGATCCGCTTCGTCGGCAAGGAAAGCGAGGCCCGCCGCCTTGCCGGGCCAGCGGCGACGCTGGTCGATGTGCATGGCGGCACCGTCCTGCCCGGACTGGTGGATTCCCATGTCCATCCGCTGTTCGCCGGGCTGGCGGCTGCGGCCTGCCGCCTGTCGCCGGGGGCCGGTGCGGCCGACATCCAGGCGGCGGTGCGGGATTGCGTGGCCAAGCGGGCGCCGGGCGACTGGATCAAGGGCGGTAGCTGGGTGGCGGCCAGCTTCACCCAGGGACAGCAGACCCGCGCCCTGCTGGACGCCGTCGCCCCCGACAATCCTGTCGTCCTGGATGACGAGGCGCTGCACAGCGTCTGGGTCAACTCTCTGGCGCTGCGGCTGGCCGGGATCGACCGCAACACGCCAGACCCGGTCGGCGGCATCATCGAACGCGACGCGGCAGGGGAGCCGACGGGGCTGCTGCGGGAAAATGCGACCAGCCTGGTCGAACGCGCCCTGCCGCCCGACAGCCTGACCGCCCGGCGCACGGCCGTCAAATGGGCAGCGGACATGATGCTGTCCCAGGGCATCACCGCCTTCACCGTGGCCTCCATCCGCGATGCCGATATCGAGCCCTTCGCCCAGCTCACGCGGGAGGGGCTGGTAAAGCAGCGCATCCGCGGCTGCATCGTCTGGGACGCCCTGCCCGGCGTGCAGCAGGACATGGGCGAACGCCTGATCGCTGCGCGGGCCGACTACACGACCGACCGGTTCAGGCCCGACTGCGTGAAGATCTTCATGGATGGCGTGCCCACCGAAAGCCATACGGGGGCCATGCTGCATCCCTATGCCGATCATGGCGCCGGGGACAGCCGGCCGGAGAAAGGCATCCTGATGATGGCGCCGTCCGACCTGAACCCGGCGGTCGCGCGGTTCGACAAGATGGGCCTGTCGGTGAAGTTCCACGCGGCCGGCGATGCGGCCGTGCGGGCGGCCATTGATGCCATCGCCTTCGCCCGGCAGGCCAATGGCGGGAACGGACCGGTCCATGCCGTCGGCCACAGCACCTTCGTCGATCCGGCAGACATTCCCCGCGTGGGGCCGATCAACGCCGCCTGGGAGTTCTCCCCCTATATCTGGTACCCGACGCCGATCGCATCGGTCGACATCGCCAAGGCGGTGGGGGCGGAGCGGATGCAGCGCTGGATGCCGCTGGCCGATGCACTGAAGACCGGGGCGTTGGTGGTGACCGGGTCGGACTGGCCGGTGATCCCGTCAGTCAATCCCTGGCTGGCGCTGGAAACCCTGGTCACGCGTGAACGCCCCGGCGGCAGTCCGGAAAAACTGGCCCCCGGCCAGGCAATCAGCCGGGAACAGGCCTTCACGCTTTTCACGGCCAACGGTGCCCGGCTGATGGGGCTGGGCGATCAGATCGGTGCCCTGAAAAAGGGAATGGCTGCCGATTTCATAGTCATACAGGACAATCCTTACTCAGCCCACATCCACGATCTTCATGAAATGCGCGTGATGATGACCTTTATCGATGGAGAAAAACAATATGAACAGTCCCCTTAAGGACTGTCATCAGTACTGGGGACAGAGCCACCTGTTCAATCCTGATACTATTGATCCTTGATCGATAACCGCCCGGAACCGGGCCATATAAGGAGGCTAAAGGGAATCCATGCGACATAAGAATCGCTTCGCGCTGCTGGCTATCAGCCCATTGGCACTGTTGGTCTCAACCCACGCCGCCCTGGCGCAATCCATCAACGAGACGGTGGAGCTGGAAGAGATCATCGTCACGGCCACCCGTCAGAGCCAGAGCATCATCAAGGTGCCTGTCAGCGTGAGCGCGCTGTCGAGCGAGGCAATGGACAGCCGGGGTATCCGCGACTTTTCCGACATCGTCCGTCAGACGCCGGGCGTCACAATCGAACGCAGCAACACCACGTCCAACATCTCCGTCCGCGGCGTGAATTCGGCTGTGGGTGCCGCCACTACCGGCATCTACATTGATGACATACCAATCCAGATCCGCCAGTTGGGCTATGGCGGCGGCAATGCCTATCCCGTGGTGTTCGACCTTGAACGCGTGGAAGTGCTGCGTGGGCCGCAGGGCACCCTGTTCGGCGCCGGGTCCATGGGCGGCACTGTGCGTTTCATCACCCAGCAGCCCTCCTTCTCCGGCCTGAAGGTCTATAGCCGCGGAGAACTGAGCAGCACCCAGCATGGGTCGGCCAACGGCGAATTGGGCCTATCGCTGACCGGTCCCGTGGTGGATGACAAGCTGGCGCTGGCGGCCAGCGCTTATTACCGCCGCGACGGTGGCTTTGTCGATCGCATCAGCTCCTTCACTGGCAAAGTGGTGGACGAAAATGCCAACCGCACCGACAGCTATGTCGGCCGCCTGGCAGCAAGCTGGCGCGCCAGCGACAGAGTGAAGATCACGCCGTCCTTCTACTACCAGGATCTCAAGACCAACGACAGTCCTGAGACCTGGGAGAGATATTCCAATTACGGCGACAGCGTCTTCCGCAATGCCAATCAGGTCCAGGAGTCGGGTCGGGACAAGTTCTATCTGCCTGCCGTTAATGTCAGCGTCGATTTCGACGGTGTCGAACTGATCGCCGTCGGGTCCTATTTCGATCGCCGTCAGGAGTTCGTGCAGGACTACACCACCTTCGACCAGACCCTGTTCACTGGTGTGAACCACCTGCCCTATCTGCCCGAACAGCAGGCACCGGCGAATTTCGTGGTGGCGCAGAAGAACTGGACCGGGGAGGTCCGGCTGCAATCCGACGAACCGACGGGCCATTGGCAATGGGTAGTCGGCGGCTTCTTCGCCCATGCCGAACAGACCTCCATCCAGCAGGTGGTCGATCCCTATCTGCCCGTCTATCTGTTCGGGCAGAGAAGGCCGGTGCCGGGCTATTCCGTCTATGATCAGAACGCCGTTTCCACCGACGAGCAGGTGGCGGCCTTCGGCCAGTTGACCTACAATATCACCGACCAGCTGTCGGCCATTGCCGGCCTGCGCTACAGCCACACCAAATTCAAGATCCAGGACATCGCCCAGGGCTTCGTCGTGGGGCCGCTGGTGGATGACCGCGGCCGGCAGAGCGAGAACCCGATCACGCCCAAGGTCGGCCTGAATTACCAGGCGACGCCGGACACGCTGCTTTACGCGTCGGCGTCGCGCGGGTTCCGTGTCGGCGGCTACAACCCGCAGGTCGGAACGCAGTGCGGGGCGGAACTCAACTCCATCGGCTATCCCAACGGACGCCCCACCAACTATGATTCAGACTCCGTCTGGAGCAAGGAACTGGGCGTGAAAAGCCGCTTCGCCGGTCTGGGCAGCATCCAGGCCAGCGTCTACCAGATCGACTGGAAGAACATCCAGCAGGCGGTGGGGCTGAATTCCTGCGGCTTCCAGTTCACATCCAACCTGGGCAAGGCGCGCAGCCGCGGCTTTGACGTGCAGGTGGAAGTGCGGCCCGTCGAGGGCCTGTCCTTGCAGGCGGAGGTGGGCTACACCGACGCGCAGTTCCTGGAAACGGTGCGCGGCGGCCCCACGGCCGCAGCCCCGCTCGTCAGCAGTGGTGACCGCGTCCAGGGGGCACCATGGACCGTCTCCCTGCACGGTCAGTATGATTTCGACGTCACCAGCACGCTTCCCGCCTATGTCCGGACGGACTTCGACTACCGGTCCAAGCAGACGAAGCTGCCGCCCTACCTGAACCCCGCCAACGGTGCCATCGACACGGACCTGACCCTGCCGCCGGCCATGAGCGTCTGGTCGGCCCGCATCGGCGCGCGGCCGGGGGATTTCGACGTCTCCGTCTTCGTCAACAACATCCTGGACAAGTCGACCTGGACGCGGCGTGAACGCGCCTCCAACCCGAACGAATTCTTCCGTCGGGAAGTCATCCGTCCCCGCACCTTCGGGGTCACGGTCGGTTATCGCTACTGACCCGTTCCGGTCCCGGACGGGAGCGGGTGACCGCTGCCGTCCGGGACCGATTGCCCGTGTGAAGCCAAACCGTACCATTCCAAGTCACCTGAGAAGGATCAGCGCCATGGCGAAAAATCGAAAATCGGCTTCGGCCTTCCTGGCCCCATTCGTCGCGGCCATTGCGCTGGCGGTCGCCGGCCCGGTTGCGGCGGCCGATTTCCTGTTCGTCAATGGCAAGATCTACACACCCGACGGCTGGCGCACGACGATGGAGGTCAAGGACGGCCATATCGCGCGCATCGGCGGTGACGCAGAGGCCAAGCAGTGGCAGGCGGGTGCCGGCCAGGTGGTCGACCTGAGCGGCAAGACCATCCTGCCCGGCCTTTACGACATGCATGTGCATCCCGTGCTGCAGGCCAAGGGGGAGGAAGGCCGCTGTCGCGTGCCGCAGGATGCGGACGCCGCAAAGCTGCTGGCCCTAGTTGCCGACTGCGTGAAGGCGGCCAAGCCCGGCGAGTGGGTGACGGGTGGGCAATGGCAGGCCTCCCTGATGCAGGGCACGCCGATCACGGCGGAAACGCTGGATCGGATTTCGCCCGCCAACCCTCTGATGCTGTTCGATGTCAGCGGCCACAGCGTCTGGGCCAACTCCCAGGCCCTGAAGATCGCCGGCATCACAGACAGCACCGCCAATCCCGAAGGCGGCATCATCGAACGTGACGCGAAGGGCAAGCCGACCGGCATTCTGCGCGAAACGGCGGGCCGGCTGGTGACGGCCAAGATCCCGCCGCAGACCAAGGAACAGACGGCGGCCAACCTGCGCCACCATCTGGACATGCTGTCCGGCTTCGGTGTCGTCGGCTATATCGAGGCCATGGCCTATCGCGACGATCTGGAGGTCTATGCGACCCTGGCCGATCAGGGCATCCTGAAGCAGCGGGTGCAGGCCTGCATCGCCTTCTCCGAAGCGGGCCGGGCGAATGCCGCCTTTGATGAAACACTGGCAGCGCGCGGCCAATATACCCGCGCCACCTTCAACGCCAATTGCGTCAAGGTTTTCGCCGACGGCGTTCCCACGGAAAGCCATACGGCGGCCATGCTGCACCCCTATCATGCCGGTCAGCCCAACGCCCCGGCCACGGGCCTGCTGCTGTTCGATCCCGCGCAGATGGCCAAGCTGGTCACCGACTGGGACAAGCAGGGCGTCACCGTCATGTTCCATGCCGCCGGCGACCGGTCGGTGCGCGAAGGATTGGACGCCATCGAGGCGGCGCGCAAGGCCAACGGCATGAGGGGGCCGATCCACCAGATCGGGCATTCCACCTTCATCGACGCGGCGGACATGCCGCGCTTCAAGAAGCTGAAGACCGCAGCCGAATTCTCCCCCTATCTCTGGGACCCGCAGCCCATCAATGACGACATCACCTCGGCCGTCGGCTCCCCGCGCATCGACCGCGTCTGGCCCATCAAGGAGGCCTTTGCCGCCGATGCGCTGGTGATCGCCGGGTCGGATTGGGCAGTCGTGCCCAGCCCCAATCCCTGGATCGGCATTGAAACGGCCGTCACCCGCCGCAATCCCGGCGGCAGCGAGCGCAGCTTCGGCCTGGGCGAGGCCATCACCCTGAAGCAGGCGATTGAGATGTTCTCCATCAACGCCGCCAAGCGCATGGGGATCGAGGCGCAGGCTGGTTCCCTGACGGCCGGAAAATGGGCAGATTTCCTGGTGCTGGACAACAGTCCCTTTGACATGCCGGTGACCCAGATCCACACGATCCAGCCTGTTGAGACCTGGATCGCGGGTGCCAAGGTCTTCGCCCGGGCGGATGCGCCCGCCGCGGCAAAGTAAGCGAGGCAAGCCACCATGTCGCAAACGGCCCTTTATCAGAATGAACGCTGCTTCTGGCACTCCACCGGCGTCCAGGCGCTTTATATCCCGCTGGATACCTGGGTGCAGCCGCCGACGGGTTCGTACGGCGCCGACACGCCGGACAGCAAGCGCCGGCTGCTGAACCTGGCCCAGGCATCCGGACTGGTTGATGCGCTGGCTCTGCCCAAGGCACCGCCGGCCAGCCGGGAAGACCTGCTGCGCATCCACCCCGCCGACTATCTGGACCGGTTCAAGGCGGCCAGCGATGCTGGCGGCGGCGATCTGGGCCAGCTGGCCCCCTTCTCCAAGGGCGGGTATGAGATTGCCTGCATCTCCGCCGGGCTGGGTATTGAAGCGGTGGATGCCGTCGTCACTGGCCGGTTCAAAAATGCCTATGCACTGTGCCGGCCGGCGGGGCACCATTGCCTGCCCGATATGCCTATGGGTTTCTGTCTCCTGTGCAACATTCCCATTGCCATCGAGGCGGCGCGGGCGAGGCACGGTGTCGGGCGGATCGCAGTGCTGGATTGGGACGTCCATCATGGCAACGGCACCCAGCATGTCTATTATGATTGTGGCGACACTCTGACCATCTCCATTCATCAGGACCGCTGCTTCCCGCCAGGCTACAGTGGGGCCGAAGATCGCGGAGCCGCAAATGGCTTGGGCGCCAATATCAATATTCCGCTGCCAGCTGGGTCCGGACACAACACCTATCTGCGTGCGATGCAGACCATCGTTATTCCGGCCGTGACCGCATTCAAACCGGAGCTGATCATTGTCGCCAGCGGACTGGACGCAAATGCTGTCGATCCCCTGGCACGCATGCTGCTGTACAGCGACAGCTATCGCGAGATCACGAAGTTGATCATGGGCGTCGCGGACTGCTTGTGCGGCGGTCGGCTAGTCGTGATCCACGAGGGTGGCTACTCCGAAGCCTATGTCCCCTTCTGCGGCCATGCGGTGCTTGAGACGCTGGCAGGCGTCCGCACGTCGGTGGCTGACCCCGAGCTGGAAATGTTTACGCGTTGGCAGCCGGCGCAGCAAATACAGTCCTTCCAAGACCAATGGGTCGATACTCTAGCCAAGGAACTTCTGACATGAACGTGAAAGCCTTTATTGTGACCGCTAGCCTGTTGATCTGTCCGATGACCTCCTGCCTGGCAGCGGAGATTCAGGCCGCGCCTGATGCCGGTTGGCGCGAGAAGGTCCGGCACTTCGCGGAAGCCAATTTCAAGCATCCTGCGTGGGGCTACAGCCATTCCGTCCGGGATTATGATCTGGCTCGACAACTGGCGGCGACAGATGGAGTCAAGCTGGATGATGATGTCCTGTTTGCAGCTGCCATGCTGCATGACATGGCTGCCTTCCCTGGCTATGCAGCCAAAGATGTGGATCATGCAGACGGGGCTGCGGAGCTTGTCGGGAACGTCCTGAAGGACACTGGCTTCCCCATGGGCAAATTGCAAGCCGTGCAGTCGGCCATCCGCACGCACATGTTCTTCCGGGACCCGGTCGGTCCGGAGGCGCTTTACCTGCATGATGCCGACGCGCTGGAATGGCTGGGAGCGATCGGTATTGCGCGGCTGACCGCGACGGTCGACTTGACTGGAACCATCATCGGCGGCTCGCCCGACGGCCCGACCGTGGTCAAGGGTCTGCAGGCCAATCTGCAGGCCGTGCCGCAGCGGGTATTATCGAAGGCGGGCCAGGCGTTGGTGCCAGAGCGCAGCGCCTTCCTTAAGCGCTATCTCGAACTTCTGGGGGGACAGACCGATGATTTCAAGAAGCTTTAAGTCCCTTATGGTCGCCGCCCTGACCGTGGCGGCCGCCTGCCTGCCCGTCTGCGCCGCATACCCCGACCTGACCGTGACGGTGCATAAAGGCGGCTTTGCAACGGTGAATTCTTACATCATCTCCAATGGCAAGACGCTGACGGTCATCGATGTGCAGCGCAAGGGCTATGAAGCGCAGAAGCTGGCAGATCTGGTCCGGTCGATGGGCCTGCCGCTGACCCAAGTCTTCATCACCCATGGTCATACCGACCATTTCACTGGCATGCATGTCTTTCGCGACCTGTTCCCTAAGGCCCGTATTCTGGTGGCGGATGAGGCCATCCGCCGCGACGTCAAGGAATATGCGATCTATATGGACCAGGGCGGGGCGACGGAGGCGGAAACGCCACTGGAGCGACCGCTGCGTCCGAAGTCAGCATCTTTCCCGGAAGGGTTCGATTACGAGAACAGTATCGGCTTGCTGAAAGGGCCGGTGCTGAATTTCGATGGCGGCGGAGCCTGCGATGTCATGTCAACCTACCCCGCCACCGAAGCGCCGCACATGTCGACGCTTTACTGCAAGTCGATCAATGCCCTGTTCCTGGCCGACCTTGGTTATAACAAGGTGCATCCCTGGATGGGCGACGACATCACCATTGAACGGGTTGTCGCCTGGAAAAAGGAGCTAGTGCGTCTCCGTCGGGAATATGGTCAGTTGAACCCTACCATCTATCCCGGCCATGGTGATCCCGGCACCATCGCCATGGTGGATGAGCTGATCAGTTATTTCGACAATTATCTGCGCATCGTCGCTAATGCCGAGAACAGAACAGACGCCATGATGCAGATCACTAGGCTTTATCCTGATTACAAGGAAGCCGACTTCTTCCTAAAGTATAGCCTGATTAACCATATCGGGGAATAGCCGCTGTTATAACCTGCATCATTCACCGGAGTGACGGGCGTGCTTCAGCCCTTTTATCGGAGGTTGAATTCGGATTCTGGCACCGAAACGCACCGATTAGGGGAGCCACACCCGTCATACTTGAAACTACGCTTTCTCTGCCGAGCCTGTCAGCTGTTTCCGCCAAACTGATCGAGGCCTGGTTTGGTGGCGGCAGAGAAACGTTTCGGCGTGAGGAACGGCATAATGCGTCTTGCATGTGGATCGGCTCAGAAACGTGCCCCCAGGGCAAGCTCTCGCTATGTATCTGAGATAGACCGGAGAATGGTAGTTGAACCAGTGTCACGGTCGGCGCCGATCGTGACACTGCCTATTCCGGCAATTTCTTCGTCGCGACAAGCACTTGCGATTGTTTTGGGTGGGGCACTGCCCCGAGCCGATTGACACCCAACAGCGGCACCAGGTTGGCAGCGGCCTCCGGTTCACCGTCCATCGATGTGATCGGGGCAATCAGGGGCGCTGGTGGGCGTTACAATTTGATAGCTTTCAATTGGTTGACGTCCGCTCTCCCTTTGCTGAGCTGCATACAAAAATGTCTAAACCCCACGGATCGTCACTTTCTTCGCCCGGAAATGATTTGAGTCATCGCGCCGAGGATGGAGTTGGCGACAAATGATGAACCAGCCGAGTCATCTCACCCAGGCAAGGTTCGAGAGGAGCGACGGGAATGCCGACCATCGACTCAGACATTGCCACGTTCCCCGACCTGCCATGCCCTGAAATCACAGGCGTGGTTGCCAGTGCGACTACTGATGCGCTGATGGTCACCGGTCCGGACGACCGTATCCTGTTCGTCAATCCTGCCTTTTCCCGGATCACCGGTTTTTCCTGCGCGGAACTTTTTGGGCAGGAGCCGTTCATGTGGAAAACCGACCGTTCACCGCCCGATTTTTATCACCAAATGTGGCAGATACTCCGGGACAAAGGGTTCTGGGAAGGCGACCTTTGGAACCAGAACAAGACAGGTCAGGCGTTCAGCGAATGGACCCGTATCCACCGCCTGCGGTCCACATCGTCGGATGAGGCCTTTCACGTCACCCTGTTTTCGGACGTGTCGCAGCGTCGCCGTTCACGGCCACGCCAGGTCAAAAGCCAGCTTACCGATGGTTTGACCGGCCTGCCGAACCGCTACCGTTTTGTGACCGACCTTCGATCCGCCCTTGGTCGTGCCGGCGTGCCGTCGGTTACCGTCATTGTCATGAACATTGACCAGTTCCGCCGCGTCAATGAACAGGCGGGACATGAAGGCGGCGACCGACTGTTGAACCGTATTGCCTGCGCTCTGCGGTAGCGGCTGCGTGCAACCGATGTGCTGGCGCGGCTGGCCGGTGATGAATTTGCTGTCCTGCTGGCCAACCCGATCGAGAATGAGGATGCGCTGTGCCTGGTCCACGACCTGCAGGAGGTCATTGCCGAGGCCGGAAAGGATGCCGCGCTGAACGATCCGTTGACGACGTCGGCTGGTATTGTCACCCACACCGGCGCGTGTGCCGACCCCTGTGAGGAGTCGGAGTTGATGCTGCGCAACGCCATTGCCGCCGTCGATGATGCGCGCCGCGCCGGGCACCATCGGGTCGCCATCCATACAGAGGAAAGTGCGGCCCGTCGGCTGGCCCGGCAGACGCAGGAACGCGCCCTGCGCAAGGCGATTGAGAGCAACGCGCTGGCCCTGCATTTTCAGCCCAAGGTCGATCTGCGCACAGGCGCTGTGATCGGCGCAGAGGCACTGGTGCGCTGGCACCTGGAAGGCACCGGCGACATCCCGCCCGCCCAGTTCATCCCCCTGGCCGAGGAATGCGGTCTGATCCAACGTATAGGGGAGATTACTCTTGAAAAGGCCTTTGCGGCCCTGACCGCCTGGATGGCGACGGGCCGGCCGCCGGTGCCGGTGTCGATCAATGTGTCGGCCGTGCAGTTGGACGGGCGTCTTCTGGCGGCGAAGCTGCGCGACCTGCTGCGCAGCAATATGGTGCCGCCGGAACTGATCGAAATAGAGGTGACGGAGACGGCGTTTGCGCATGACATGGAAGGTGCCATTGCCGAACTTCAGGCCGTGCGGGCCATGGGGGTTCGGATTGCGCTGGATGATTTCGGCACAGGCTACGCCACCTTATCGCTGCTGCAACGGCTTCCAGTCGACACGCTGAAGATCGACCGGTCCTTTGTCTCGGAAATGATAGATACCCGTTCATCGGAAGAGATCGTCCGGATGGTGATCGCGCTGGCCCGCGCGCTGGGCAAGGACCTGGTGGCTGAAGGCGTGGAGACCGTCGAACAGTCACGCCGCCTCGTCGAACTCGGCTGCGAGGCGGGACAGGGGTGGCTCTATGCCAGGGCCATGCCCTTTGACGTGCTGATGGCGTTCATCGAAAAAAGCCACAGTACCGAACCAGGCCGAGTGCAATCGAACATGCCCCTAGCCCTGCGGAGGGTTGCCCCATGACACCGGTCGAACGGTTACGCGCGCTTACATCGCTTCTGGTTCTGGCACTTCTTGCCCTTCAGGTTCCCACCATCACGGTGTTGCCGGTGCTGATGTCCGGCACCTCCTCGCTGGCAGCGCCAGCGGTGGCCCTGCTCTGCCTTGGTGCAGCACTGGCGGCATGGCGGTTTGCACCGACACAGACCTCACGGCTTGTGATGGCGGTCAGCCTGCCTGTGGCGGCGTCAATGTCGGTTGTCGCCGTCGCCGGCCATCCCTGGCAGACCGCGATGGTGACCTATGTCCATGTGCTGACCGCATTGTTGGTTGGTTTCAGCGATTGGCGCTGTGTGGGCGTCGCCGTGGCGACGACGGTTCTGCTGACCCTGGCGGCCTTCCTGGCGGAGGTGCCGGGGGTCGGTGGCGGCGACGTTCTGCAGGTATTGGCAGAGATGTGGCTGACGATTTTCGGCGGCGCCCTCCTTGGGTGGCTGGCCCTGTCCATGGCGCGGGCCTTTGATAATGCCGCCGCGGCCCTGTCGGACACCGAATCCGCCCATGCGTCGCTGACCACCATGATGAATGAGCGTGAAGAGGCGGAAAGGCGCGCCAAGCAGGAACGTGGACGGCTGTTAACCGCGGTGGCTGAAGAGTTGGAGGCCAAGGTCGGCGGTCTTGCCGATGAGGTCGCCAGCGAAGCCGCGGTGGCGGCCACGGATGCAGAAAGCCTTCATACCCTGGTCGCGAAAGGCTCTCAGGCTTCTGAAGTCATGGCCGATGACGGCCGGAAGGCGTTGACGGGTGCCGAGGCGGTGGCCGAAGCCAGCCAGCAATTGTCTGGTGCCATTGCAGAGGTCAGCGGACAAACCGCCCATTGTTCCGCGCTCGCCCGCGGGGCCGCCGATATCGCGCGCACCACGCAATCGGCGGTGCTGGAGCTGCGCCAGGCAGCCGACAGTATCCAGGACGTGGTTTCCGCCATCACGGAGATCGCGGAGACCATTAATCTGCTGGCCCTTAACGCCTCAATCGAAGCCGCCAGGGCCGGGGAGGCCGGCAAGGGCTTTGCCGTTGTCGCCTCTGAGGTCAAGCACCTGGCCGGGCAGACGGCAAAGGCGACCGCCCAGGTGGGCGAACGTATTGCCGCCATCCGCCACGGGGCCGGTTCTGCCGCCGAAGCGGTGACCAGTATCCTGGAGGCGGTGTTCAAGGTTGATGCGGCCAGTGCCGCCATCGTGGCTGCGGTGGAGGAACAGGACGCCGCGACCCGGAAGATCGCCAGTGGTGCCGCCGAAGCGGCCATGATCGCGCAGTCTACGGCGGTCGGCGGTACCAACATGGTAGCCAACTGGGCTGATGCCAGCCACCGTGCGGACAGCGTGACAGAGCTTGCCGGCCGGGTTGCGGAACGGACCGACCGCCTGCGCAATGCTTTGACGCATCTGCTGGATCGTATTCGGACCGAGGCGGTTTAACTTAAGATTGTTCAGAATGGACACTTCAAGATTGAGTGCTATCTCAGCGCGATCTTTTGCTTAGGATCCGGGGCTTTGAATGAATTTTGATGACACTTTGGCTAATGCAAGGAAGTTCGGCGCAGCCGCAGCCGCAAGCCTGTCGAGGTACGGAATCGCGCCCACGCCTGCCGCCTACGGTGTCTGGTACACCTATCACGCCGGGCATCTCCCGGACCTGGTCAGTGCACTCACTCGCATAATTGCAGCCGGCACCGGCCCGACAGACCTGGACTGCCAGAGTCTGTATGAGCGGTTTCTGTCGGGCAGTGTAGAGGCGAAAATTGTGGAGGATACCAGCACCGCCTTGCAGGAGGCTCTCGACATTGCCGTGTCGGCCCTGCGCGATGCCAGTGAAGACGCCACAGACTATGGCGATATCCTCAACAAAACGGCTGTGGCGTTGAAGTCATCGTCGCTGTCGTCGGTTCCGCTGCACGATATCATTTCCGCCCTGGCCCGCCGCACGGCGAAGACCGTGAACCATAATCTGCAACTGCAAGGCCGGCTTCAGGACTCGGCCAGCGAGCTTCAGACCATGCGGTCTACCCTGGCGACCGTGCATCGTGAGGCCAATACCGATGGGCTGACAGGCGTCGCTAATCGTCGTAGGTTCGATACGGTGCTGCGAAATGAGATTGCACGCGCGGGTGCTGACAATCAGCCCTTCTCGCTCATCATCGCGGATGTCGATCATTTCAAGAAATTCAACGACACGCACGGACACACAGTCGGTGATCAGGTACTAAGGTCTGCTGCCGGTCTTTTGAGTTCGATGGTGCGCGAAGGCGATACGGTCGCCCGGTATGGTGGTGAGGAGTTCGCCATCATCCTTCCCGGTATCAGCATCGATCAGGCCGCTGCCACAGCTGAGCGGCTGCGGGCCTCTGTTGCAAGTCGTAAGATCATACAGCGGGGCTCAGGTACCCCCGTCGGCTCCGTAACTATGTCGTTCGGGATTGCTGAATACTGGAGCGCTGAAACAGCGAATTCCCTTATTGAGCGAGCGGATCGTGCTCTCTACTCGGCCAAAGCGGGTGGTCGCAACATGGTGTGTGTAGGATATATTGATGAGGAAGTGCTGTAGATGCCATGTGTCGCTGGCTGGAAAAAACTCCCCAGAAGTGGCACATCAAAAGAGGTGATCCCGCCAACTCTAGAAACCACTATACAGAGTGAGGGTGAACCATTTCAAATTTGCCCTTTACACCTCCGTCGTGGCCTTCGCTGGTGACGGCCCAAGAGGGGCTGCAAAGCGGGAGACGCTGCGCAGATAAACGAGCTCAATCTCGGCACCAAGCCGCCGTACACTCGTTGCGTTGATCAGACGCTGACGCAACGGACCTACCGTCGGGACGAAAGTCGATATTCATGGCTGGCTACTCTGGCTGGCCGGAACCTCAACGTTCAGTTCTTCGGCAAAACCCGGTAATCCACAGTAAGCGGTGTTTTCAGGCCACGGCAGTTTCGGCCTGCTGGGCATATCTCCAGGGCAACAGCTCATCGAGCCTCGTGATCGGATGCCCGCTGGCGAGTTTGGTCAGGACATCGGCGAACCAGGCCTGCGGATCGACACCGCTGAGCTTGCAGGTTTCCACCAGCGACGCGCTGGTCGCCCAGTGCTCGCCGCCACCGTCGCTGCCGGCGAACAGAGCATTCTTGTGCGTGAGGGCGAGCGGGCGGGTGCTGCGCTCCACGCTGTTGCTGTCGATCTCCACCCGGCCGTCGTCGAGGAACAGCGTCAGCCCTTCCCAGCGGCTGAGCGCGTAGCGGATCGCCTCGGCCAATGTCGATTTGCGCGACACGGTCGCCAGTTGCTTTTCCAGCCACGTCTTCAGTTCCGCAATCAGCGGCGTCGAGCGGGCCTGGCGCTCCCGGCGGCGCGCTTCGGAGTCATGGCCGCGGATCTCGGCCTCCACTGCGTACAACTGGGCGATGCGCCGCAAGGCTTCGCTGGCGATCGGCGCCGAGCCGCCGGTCTGGAGATCATTGAAGCCGCGGCGGACGTGCGCCCAGCAGAAGGCGAGGCGCACGGCTCTGCCCTCGGCCAGCTTGCGATAGCCGGCATAGCCGTCGACCTGGAGCACGCCGGTGAACCCCTGCAGATGCGCCACCGGCCGTTCCGCCTTGCGATCAGGAGCATAGACGTAGGTCACCGCCGGCGGCTCCGGTCCGTTCCAGGGGCGATCGTCGCGCGCGTAGGCCCAGAGCTGGCCGGTCTTCGTACTGCCCCGTCCGGGGTCGAGCACCGGCGCCGTCGTCTCGTCAGCAAACAGCTTGCCCGACGCCTTCAGGCTGGCCATCAACCGCTCATGCAGGGGCCGCAGGTACCACGCCGCCCGTCCGACCCAGTCGGCCAGGGTGGAGCGGTCGAGATCGACACCCTGGCGCGCGTAGATCTGGGCTTGGCGGTAGAGCGGCAGGTGATCGGCGTACTTGGACACCAGCACGTGGGCGATCAGCGCCTCGGTGGGGATGCCGGCGTCCACGATGCGCGCCGGCGCCGCGGCCTGCACGACGCCCTCCTCGCACTGGCGGCAGGCGTATTTCGGCCGGCGGGTCACCAGCACCCGGAAGCGGGCCGGGACGAGGTCGAGACGCTGCGAGACATTCTCGCCGATGGGATGCAGCGTGCCGCCGCAACACGGGCAGGTCTTGTCGGCGACATCGATGAGGATCTCCTCGCGCGGCAGATCGGCCGGCAGGTTCCCGCGGTTCACCCGACGCCGTGGCGGCGAAGGGGCCGGCTTGGCCGCCACGGTGCCGGTGGGCTCGGCCTCCTTGGCGGCCAGCGTCTGCTCCAGGTCCTCCAAGGCCAAGGCCAGCTGGTCCGGATCAAGGCGCTCGGCCCGGCGGCCGAAGCGATGGCGCTGCAATTCCCGGATGATCTGGCGCAACCGGGCGATCTCCTCCTCGGCCGAGGAGCGGGCCGCCCCCAGCTCCGCGGCATGCCGAAGCCGTTCGGCCAGCAGCAGGGCACGCAGTTCGTCAGGATCGCTGGGAAGGGTTTCAGGCGCGGTCGTCACGTCCACCAGTATAGCGGCGGCTTACGCAGTCCTCGCCTCCGAAGCGGTGGCCGAGTCGCTGTGTCGCAGCTCAGCTGGCGGACGTCGGCCGAGGCACCCGCACGCCCCGCACCCGGGTCCAGTCCAGACCCTCGACGAGCGCCGAGAGCTGAGCCGGGGTCAGCCGGATCACGCCGTCGCGGATCGCTGGCCAGCGGAACTGGCCGGCCTCCAATCTCTTCGCGATGAGAACCAATCCGGTGCCGTCCCAGTGCAGGAGTTTCACCCGGTCGGAGCGCTTGGAGCGGAAGACGTAGACGACCCCGCTGAAGGGATCCGCCCTCAGTTGCTGCTGCACCAGGGCGGCCAAACCATCCATGCCCTTGCGGAAATCGACCGGCTTGGCGGCGACAAGAACCCGCACCGCGCCCTCGATACCGATCACCGCGACGCCCTCACCGCGCGCAGCACCGCCTTGACGGTGGCGCTGTCCATGCCGGCCGGCACGCGCACCACCGCATCGCCGATCTGCACTTCGATGGCCGGGAGTTCCTTCGCTGCGGCTGGCGGCGGCGTGGTGTCCAGCACCACCGGCGCAAACACCAACCCCTCTTCCTGGAAGCGGTTGGCGGCACGCGCTTCCCGGCGCCAGCCGAACACCTGCTGGGGCCGCAATCCGTGACGCCGGGCCACTTCGGAGACCACGGCCCCGGGCACCGCCGCCTCCGCCAGGATCCGTTCCTTCGCCTCCGGCGACCAGGTCCGGCGGCCCACATCGCCGGTGATCACCTCCATCCGGCGCACCCGCACGGCCTCAGAGGCAAGCGTAAGGTCGAGCGTAGACACAAACCGTTCTCCCGATCATGCGATCCGGGAGATTCGCTCCGCCTTGATCCCGCCGAAAGGTGGGACCAGAACACCGCTTACAATCCACACGCTCAAGCCAACGGATGAAGCAACAACCCATCAACAAGTACGTGTCCCACGCAGCGGATTCGTTCTTTGGCCTGAAATCCGACGGAGAGCTTGTCACCGCTGATGCGCGTGCTGAAAATGTTTAATTAAATCATAGTAGTAAGCTTGTTGTAATGTCGGTCGATGCGAGCCCCCGCATCCAACCTGACACAACAAAAGCCTCGTAACCTCAACAGGTTACGGGGCTTTTGTTTTTGGACCCGGTTCCTGGCTATCGCCAGATATTTATTAAAATCAAAAGCTT
Source organism: Niveispirillum cyanobacteriorum (assembly GCF_002868735.1). Taxonomy (GTDB): domain Bacteria; phylum Pseudomonadota; class Alphaproteobacteria; order Azospirillales; family Azospirillaceae; genus Niveispirillum; species Niveispirillum cyanobacteriorum. Next base: position 2,791,860 of record NZ_CP025611.1, read on the forward strand.
AGCTCCGCAGGTTCAAATCGAGGGTGCCAGCATCCGCATCCAACATGCCGACGCACTCTGTCACGAGTTGGAACCTCTAGGGTCAAAACCGGCACATATCATTGAAATTGCTGTTTGAATGTGATTCCAAGGCGTGATTAACGCGTTGGAGGATTGAATGCGGGAGATTTTCTGGCTTTCGGATGAAGCGTGGGCAGCGATTGAGCCGCACCTTCCTGAGCACAAGTATGGTGCGCCGCGTGTTGATGACCGTCGGATCATCAGTGGGATTATTCATATACTCAAGAGCGGATGCCGCTGGAAGGACTGTCCGCCGGAATATGGCCCACCGACCACGGTGTACAATCGCTTCAACCGCTGGTCTGGGCGCAAACACTGGCACCGGATATTACATGCGCTGGCCGCCGGGCAATGGATCACGACCAGCGTGGCCATGGACGGCAGCTACGTGAAGGCACACCGGTGTGCCCACGGCGGAAAAGGGGGGCCAAGGCGCAAGCCATTGGCATTTCCAGAGGCGGTCAGACCACAAAAGTCCACGCCCTGACTGACACGCTCGGCCGCCCGGTGGCCTTGCATGTAACGGCGGGCAACGTTTCCGACATCACCATGGCCGAGACCCTGCTGGCTGAGGTTGATGATTGCCGCTATGTCCTGGCCGACAAGGGATATGACAGCGATAAATTGCGGACCAAGATCAAGGAGAAGGGCGCGAAGCCTGTCATTCCCGGCAGAAAGTCACGCAAAAAGCCCATCCGCTTCGACAAGCTCAGGTACAAGTTCCGATGGATGGTCGAGGCCGTCTTCTGCCGTCTCAAGGACTTCCGACGCGTCGCCACCCGATACGACAAGCTCGCCAGAAATTTCCTGTCCACCCTCGCAATTGCAACCATCGTGGCATACTGGACCTGATTGAGTCTGGAACCTAGCAAAACCGGAACGGTTCGGTCCGGTCGACCATGTCCGGTTGCTGAAAGGCTAACCAGGGTAGGGCAAGTCCGTGGCGTATTTCCGCGAGATCGGATAGCTTTCCGCGAATGGACACCGCTCACCGCATCCTCGTCGTCGATGACGACGCTGACATCCTTGCGCTCATGAAGGGCGTGATTACACGCAATGGCATGATCGCCGAGACGTCCCGCTCGGCGGCTGAAGCCGATATTGTTCTGGAACGGTTCCCAGCGGACCTCATCGTGCTGGACCTGATGCTGGAGGGCGAGGAAGGCCTGTCCTATTTTCGCCGGCTGCGCGCGCGGTCGAATGTACCGGTGATCATGGCGACCGCACTTGCCGAGGAAGTGGACCGGATTGTCGGTCTGGAGGTGGGTGCGGATGATTACCTGGGAAAGCCATTCAATCCGCGCGAACTCATCGCCCGGATCAGGTCCGTTCTGCGGCGGGCGGGCGAGAAGGGTCCCGCCGGGATCAACGGCGACGATGTCGCGTTCACGTTCGGTCCCTTCCGCCTGACACCGGCCCGCCTGTCGCTGACCCAGCGGGATGGCAGCCTGGTGCATTTGACCTCAGGGGAACTGGCGCTTCTTATCGCCCTTGTCGAGCACGCTCCCCGCGTGCTGTCGCGCGACCAGCTTCTGGATCTGTCCCGCGGTGCTGTGGCCAATCCCTTTGATCGCAGCATCGACAGCCAGATCAGCCGTCTGCGTGGCAAGATTGAGGCCGACCCAAGACATCCCGAATATATCAAGACGGTCCGCCATCTCGGCTATGCGTTTGCGGCCAATGTAACTCGGATCAACGCCAAGTGAGCTGGTTGAAGCAGCTCTGGTCGTCCCTTGTGGTCAAAGTAACGGCGATGACCGTGGCTGGGCTGATGCTGCTGTTCGCCGGTGTGCTGTTGGTGATGCAGACGCCGCTCCTGACGCAGTTCCTTTACCCACGGGCTTTGTCCGACAGCGCCGACAGTATTGCCGAACTTGTCTGGTTGATGGAGGCGTCGCCGGACGAGATCAGGCCCTTCATCCTGTCGGTCTATGAGGGGGGGCACCGTACGGCCTTGATCGGCAGCACCTTCACCCCAGGGCTTCGACCGGATGCCAACCTGCAGGCCATCCTCGTGGGGGGTGAAAGCGAAGTCGCGTCACGCCTGGCGGGGCGGGAAATCCGCTTTGAATCCCTCGGCTTTATTCCATTGCGGCAGCGGCTGCGCCAGGAAGGCACAGGTCCGATGCGCGTAGTCACGTCGCTCCAGGTTGCCATTGCGCTCAAGGACGGTCGGGTCCTGAATGTCTGGCTTGCCCCAGCCCTGACGCTCAGCCGACAACCGGTCGCCCTGGCAGGGACTGGTCTGGTCATCCTTCTGCTGTCCACGGCGCTGGGTCTCGCCATCGCAGCGGTCACGCTGCGCCCGATCCGTCAGCTGGAGAGCGATGCCGCGCGGGTCGAACTCGGCGATGCCGGTGCGGCGGTCTCGGAAACAGGCCCCGTGGAGTTGCGGCGTGTGTCGGTGGCGCTCAACCGCCTGCGCGAACGCCTGACGGCAATCATCCGGGAACGAGAGCAGATGGTTGCCGCCATTGCCCATGATGTTCGCACCGGGCTCACCCGGATCCGCCTTCGCATGGACGAACGCGGGATTGTGACTGCGGAACAGATCGAGGGCGACCTTGTCCAGATGGAGGCCTTGATCACCGATATGCTTGCCTATGCTCGTGCGGAACGCCCGTCGAGTCAGCAGGAACTCATCCACCTTGGCCGGTTCGTCGGTGATCTGGTGCAGGCCCTTCCCCACGCCATCGACCTCTGCCTCCCACAGGAGGGGGAGTTCATCATTGTCGGCGATCCGGTCGCCCTGCGGCGCCTGTTTGAAAACCTGATCGAAAATGCCAGGCGCTATGGCGGTGGGGAGATCGCGGTCCGGCTTGTGACCGCGGGGAACGGGCGCGATGTGCGCATAGAGGACAATGGCCCTGGCCTACCGGACGACCAGCTCGAAGCCGTGTTCCAGCCCTTTCATCGCGGTGAAAGCTCCCGCAATCGTAGCACGGGTGGTACCGGTCTCGGTCTCGGCATCGCGCGGGCCATCGCCCGGGCCCATGGTGCGACGCTGCGCCTGGAAAACCGGCCGGGGGGTGGTCTGGCCTCAATCGTGCATTTTCCAGCGTCCTTGCGGACTTGACCGGGCGTTCCCGGCGGCAACAATTCGTGACAAACCGTTTCAGCCGCGCCAAATGGCGGTGGTACGGGCAGTGTATAGTCTCGAAATCCGCAACAGGGCTGCACGAGACATGACCATGACCATCCAGACCGCGATCCGGACGAGCCTGTACGTTTTGGCCAGCGGTTTCGTTTTGCTAACCGCTGGCACTGCTACCGCCCAGGATGCCGGTCGCCTTGCCGAGGCGGATGCCAATGGCGATGGCAAGATCACTTGGCAGGAAATGGTCGATATGCGGGCGGGCGTTTTCGAACGCCTCGACCGCGATGGTGATGGCTTTGCCTCCAGCGATGACAGTCCGGGCATGGGGCCGGGCAAGAGGCTTTTCAGTGATGCATTCGGCAAGGTAAAAAGCGCCGATGCCAATGGCGATGGTCGCATTTCCAAGGATGAGATGCTCAACGGCCCGGCACCCCTGTTCGAGAAGGGTGACACCGATGGCGACAAAGTCCTGTCAGCAGCTGAACTGGCAGCGCTGAGGCAGACCGACAAGTAGTAGATCCTACGCGTGCCTTGACGCGCCGGATAGGTGCCATCCTGCGCGTCGGCTTGTCATGGACGGGACGGGCGATGTGCGATCCAGGGGCGCCGCAGGGCCCCTTGGATTTGTGTTGGTTTGGGGGCGCATCATGCGCAATTTTCGTGATTACGGTATGGTTATCGGTCTCGCGATCTGCGCGATAACGGGCGGTTGTACGCTGACCCCCGCACCTGAGACCCCCCCGCTGGTCAGCGACATCCGGACGAGCGGGCGTTTCCTTCAGACCCAGTCTAAGATCACCGCACCAGCGGACACGGGGGCGTGGTGGCTGGGTGTCGGCGGCAAGGAACTGGATGCCCTTGTCGATATCCTGCGCCGCAACTCCCTGGCCCTGCGGGAGGCGCGCCTGCAGGCAGACCAAGCCAAGGCGGCGGCGCGGATCGCCCATGGTCAGCGCCTGCCATCCGTAGCCGCTGTCACAGAGGCAAGCACCAACCGGCGACAAGGGCCGAATGGAAAGTTTTCCTGGTCGGAAGCCTACACCGCCGGTCTGCTGGTGGATTTCAACACCGATATCTTCGGCGGCCTGCGGGCAGCCGAACGGTCCGCCCGGCTGAGCGCCCTTGCCGGCGAAATTTCCCTCCGCGCGGCCGAACAACGGGAAATCGCGCTCCTTTCCCGCAACTGGGTCTCGGCTGTTTCGTTGCAACGTCGTGCCGATCTTGCCCGGCGCACGGCCGAGAGCTTCCGATCGACTTACGATCTGACACGCCAGCGTTATGAGGCGGGATCGACGGCGGTGTCCGCCAGCGACGTCCAGATTGCCCGGCAGAACCTGGAATCCGCCCTGGTGGACATTCCGCAGATCGACACCGACCTCACCCAGCAATGGCTGGTTCTGGATGAGCAGCTTGCGCGCATGCCGGGGGAGACCGGTCGGTCCTTCGCGGGCGCGCTGGCACCTGCTGTCCGGTTTGACGCACCCGTCGGCAGCCCGGCGGCGCTGCTGGCGAACCGGCCCGATGTCGCCGTCGCCGAACTGCGCTATCTGGCGGCGCTTGAGGATGTTGGCGCTGCCCGTGCCTCACTGTATCCCGGCCTGTCGCTTGCCGCCTCGCTGACCTTCCAGGCTGACACACCGGGCGAGTTGTTCGACTGGGACCGACATATTGCCAGTCTGGCGAGCTCTCTCACGGCACCGGTCTTCCAGGGTGGCCGGCTGAAAGCGCAAGTGCGCCTTAAAGAGGCGCGTGCCGCCGAGCTGGCGAGCGCCTTTGCGAGGGCAGCTCTGGCTGCCGTTGTGGATGTGGAGATCGCGCTTGCAGAGCTGGCCGGCTTGCACCAGCAGAAGCAGCTTCTCGATGCCGCGCTGGAGACGGCCAGGCTGTCCAATGAAATCGCCAAGGGCCGCTATGGGCAGGGGCTGATTTCAATCCTTGCCGTGCTGGAAACCCAACGCAGCCTCAATGCTGTCGAGCAGAACGTCATCCTCACCGATCAAGTCATCGCCAATGCGCGGATCGACCTCTACCTCAGTCTTGGCGGCGACTGGACGGGCAGTATTCCCGCGGTCGAGCCGGCCCAGAAATCCTGATCCAAAAATGGAGCGAAACCATGTCTGCTCCCGATAATCTGCCCGTCGAATCGTCCAGTGAAGCCGATTCCAGGACGGGCAGGGTGACCGGATTGCTCCAGGTCGGGCTCGTCATCGGCGTCCTTGTCGCTGGCCTTGCTGCCAACCAGATCCTGTCTAAGTTGGCCGTCGAACCGCAGATACGCACGTCTGGTGCGTCAAGTGTCACCGCCCGTGTCGTGCAACCAGAGATCAGCGACACCCGGATCCGGCTGTTCGAAACCGGGACGGTGCAGGTCAGGAATTCCATCGAGCTGAGCCCACAGGTAAGTGGACGCGTCGTCTGGGTCAGTCCAGCGCTGGTTGCCGGCGGCACGTTCCGTCGGGGTGAGGTGCTGTTCCGTCTCGACAATGCCGACTACCGCGCCGGGATCGATCGCTCCCATGCGGATCTGGCCGCCCGGCAGGCGGATCTCCAGGTCGAGCGAGCAGAGGCGGAGATCGCGCGGCGGGAGTGGGACCTTGTCAGTCCCGGAAAGCCGGTGCCGGCCAATGTGGCCAGGGAGGCTCAGCTGGCGCGGGCTGAAGCCGCCGTCCGGTCGGCCCAAACCGCGCTTGCCGATGCCGAACGGAATCTTTCCCGGGTGGCGTTCTCGCTGCCTTTCGATGGGCGGGTGCAGACGACCGCCGTGGAGGTCGGCCAGAATCTCCTGGCCGGGCATTCCTATGGCCGGGCCTATCAGCAAGGCCGGATCGAGGTCTCGGTCCCGGTCAATGCGCTGATGCTGGAAGCCCTGGCGCCGGCGACCGGGCGGGAGGCGATTGTGCGACCGCGCAAGCTGCTGCTGTCCCAGGTCGATCTGGCCTATGCCGCCATGGTCAAGCAGGCGGATGCCGAACTCGACCCGAAGACACGGCTTGCGCGCCTGACCCTCGAATTCACCGGACCGGTGCCGCTCCTTCCTGGCGACTTCGTGGATGTGGAGATCACGGGTCCCATCATCCAGGGCACCTATCGGATCCCGGAGGGGGCCATGCAGGAGAACCGAACCGTTTGGGTGGTTGCCGGCGGTCGCCTCGCCCAGCGCAGGCCGCAGCCGGTGTTCGTCGAAGACGGTGTCATCTCGGTCCTGCCCTTCGACACCGCCGACGGCATCGTCGTCAGCCTGCTGAATGATCCACGTGAGGGCGATCTGGTGGTCCCGGTCGGTGACGTGCGGGTCGATGGGGGACGGCCATGACCCAGGAAATGCCGGAGCCGCGTGGCCTTATCGCGTGGTTTGTCAGGAACAGTGTGGCTGCCAATCTTCTGATGGTTGGGATGCTGGTCGGCGGCCTTATCGTAATGAGCCGGACCAAGGCCGAGGTGTTGCCGCAGATCGACCCAAGGGTGATCAGCGTTACGGTCGACTATCCCGGCGCCACGCCGAAGGAGGTCGAGGACGCCATAACCCGGCGGGCGGAAGACGCGGTCATGGGGTTGACGGGCATCGAACGTGTCACCTCTGTTGCAGCAGAAAGCAAAGGTTTGATCACCATCGACGTCAGCGACTTCGCCGATGTCCAGTCCGTGAAAGAGGACGTGCACTCCGCCCTGGACCAACTGGTCGACTTTCCGCCAACGGATGCCCATGAACCAAGGGTGACGGTGACCGAACCCGTGTCATCGGTGATGCGCCTTGTCATCGCTGGCACTGTGGGCGAGAAGGCGCTGAAACAGGCCGCAGAGAACCTCCGACGCGACCTGCTTGCCAGGGATGGCATCAGCATGGTGACCCTGCAGGGCGAGCGGGACTATGAGATCGCCGTCCAAGTGTCGGAAAAGGATCTCCGCGCCTACGACCTTCGCATCGAACAGGTCGCCGCCGCCGTTAGAGCTGCGTCCGTCAGCCTTTCCCTGGGGACGGTTCGCACCTCTGGCGGTGACGTGCTACTGCGCACGGATAACGAGGCGCGCGACGCCGCCGCCCTTGCCGAGATCGTTGTGATCAGCGACCGCAATGGCCAGCGCGTCCGCCTGGGTGAGATCTCCACCATTACGGACGGCTTCGTCGAAACCCCGTTGATCAATACTTACAATGGCGAACCGGCCGTCTTCTTGAAGATCGACCGGGCGGATGATGAGGACGCCTTTGAAGTTCGCGAGGCTGTGCAAGCCTTTCTTGAGACTTACAGGCCGCCGGCCGGCGTTGACGTGACAGGGATCAGCGACACGACCGAAATCATCGGCGACCGGATCAACCTGCTGACCCGCAACGCCATCATGGGCCTTGCCTTGGTCTTCGTCTTCCTTGCCCTGACCCTGGACCTCAGGCTGGCCTTCTGGGCCAGTGTTGGCATACCCTCGGCCTTCATCGGGGGGTTCCTGCTCTTCGGTCAGTTCACCACCATCAACATGACGTCCCTGCTGGGGCTGATCGTCGTGCTTGGCATCGTTGTGGATGACGCCATCGTCGTCGGCGAGAACATCCATGAGCAGCAGGCACGCCGGGGCGCCGGTGCTCTGTCGGCCATCGCCGGTGCCCGCGGCGTTTTCGTGCCCGTCTTTGTCGGCGTCACGACGACAATGGTCGCCTTCGCGACCTTGCTGATGTCCTCCGGGGTGATCGGCCAGATCCTGCGGCCAGTCCCAATCGTGGTGCTGAGCGTGCTTTTCCTTTCCCTGATCGAGGCTTTCCTCATCCTGCCTAATCACCTGGCTCATGGCGGGGATTGGAGCACGGGCGCGATGCGTCGGCTGCGCAATCGCGTGCAGAAGGGGATAGATTGGATCAGCGACGGCGTTTTCGTCCCGCTGGCGCGGCTCAGCGTCCAGTTTCCCGCTGTTGTCATTGCCAGCGCCTTGGCCCTGCTGATCGCGACCGTGGGGCTTGTGTCCGGCGGGCATATCCGCTTCATCTTCTTTCCCGTGGTGGAAGGAGACGAGATCACCGTCGCGCTCGAAATGCCGGCAGGCACTCCCTTCGAGCAGACCGAGGGGGCGATGCAACAGGTGATCACCGCCCTCCAAACCGGGGTCGGTGGCCAGGAGGCGGGACTGTATCGCTCCCTGTCGGTCACCATCGGTGGGCGGTTGTCCTCGGGATTGCGGGACAGTGGTACGGAACTGCGTTCCGAAGTCGCCGTCGCCACGCTGGAGCTGGCGCCGGCGGGCCAGCGCGACCTCACCTCTGCCGAGATCGAAAGGCGCTGGCGGGCGGCGGCTGGACCGATCCCAGGGGTCAAGGCCCTGACCTTCGAATCCTCCGGGCTTGCCGCGGGCGCGGATGTCAGTTTCAACCTGTCCCACCCGGATGACGACGTCCTGCTCGACGCGGTCGCGCGCCTGACGGCGGAGGTGGCGACCGTTGCCGGTGTCGATGAAATTCAGTCGACTGCCCAGCCTGGCAAGCGCCAGATTGAGTTCGCCCTGACGCCGGCGGGGGCCGCCGCCGGCCTGACCGTGGACGATCTTTCCCGAAGCATCCGCCGGTCCTACTTCGGCGAAGAGGTGCAGCGGTTCCAGCGCGACGGGGAGGAGGTCGAGGTGTTCATCCGCTTCCCGGAGGCGGAACGCCGGAGCCTTGCTGATCTGGCCCGCCTGCGTATACCACTTCCCGATGGCTCGGAGGTGCCGCTGAGCACCGTGGCCAGCATCAAGGAGACGCGCAGCTTCGTCACCATTGATCGGGTGGACGGCCAGCGCGTCATCAGCCTCAGCGCCGATGTGGATGAGGCCATTACCACGCCAGGGGCCGTGACAGCCCTGATCGAAGGACGGTTCCTGACGCCGGTCCTGCGCGACTATCCGGGTCTAAGCGTGTCTTTGGAAGGCCAGGCGCGTGACCAGGCGGATGAGATGGCCGCTTTGATCCAGAATTTCGTTATCGCCATGCTGGCCATCTACGCCCTGATCGCCTGCGTCCTGCGGTCCTACGTCCAGCCGATCATCATCATGGCGATCATTCCGTTCGGCCTGATCGGCGCTATCCTGGGGCACATGCTGCTGGGCTTCGACCTGTCCTTTCCATCGCTGTTCGGCTTGGTGGCCTTATCCGGCGTGATCATCAACGACAGCATCGTGCTGATCGACTATGTCAATGAGCGCGAGAAGGATGGCAGCAACCGGTTGGACGTGATTGTCGAAGCCGTGCGGCGCCGATTCCGGCCCATCTTCATCACAACGATGACCACCTTCATCGGCCTCGTCCCGATGATCGCGGAGACCAGTATCCAGGCACAGTTCCTCATCCCCATGGCGGTCAGCCTCGCCTTCGGGATCCTGTTCGGCAGCATCCTGATCCTGCTGCTCGTGCCTGCCTGCCTCGCCTTTGGCGCCGGCCAGCGTCAAGTCGGACCTACCCGGGATTAGAGTTGGTCTCCAGTGACCGAAAGGGAAGTCCTCGTTGCCCTGACTCAATCTTGAGCCTCACCGCATAACTCAACAGTGGGTCACTTCTCGCCAGGAATCCAGGGTCAGTTCCGGGTTGAAATCAACTGCTGTGCTCAACGGTCGATCTTGGACGCCGTGGACGGTACTGCAGCCGACCACGACGGGTGACCCTTCTCGGTATCCAGGACCAGCTGAACAGCGAGTTCACGGACCTCAGATGAGAAAATGTTCGTTGTCTTGGCGCATCGTAGCCCCACCATTTGAGGCGTTGGGGCCGCCGACAGTCCCAGTGCGGTTCACAGATTCCGACAAGTCAAACTTATCGGGATATGTTAGCCCCTCACCCCGCAGCCCGGTGAATGGCGTTACGGATGCGGTTGTAGGTTGCGCAGCGGCAGATATTGGTGATGCCGGCGTTGATCTCTGCGTCAGTAGGCTTTGGGGTCGCGGCCAACAAGGCGACAGCGGCCATGATCTGACCAGTTTGACAGTAGCCACATTGGGCGACATCCTCGGCCAGCCAAGCCTCTTGCACCTTGTGCAGTGTTTCCCCCTGGGCCAGACCCTCAATGGTCGTCACGCGTGTACCGTCCAACGTGGACACGGGAATGCCACATGATCGTACAGCGTCGCCGTCGACATGCACGGTGCAAGCCCCACATTGTCCGATGCCACAGCCATATTTGGTGCCCTTCAGCCCCGCTTCTTCACGTAAGTACCAGAGCAGCGGCATGTCCGGATCGCCGTCGAACTGCCGTGTGCTGCCATTGACTGTGAATTTCACCATGATGTTGTTTCCCTCTCGTCTCTGGTCGCCCCTGACAGGGCGCGGTCTCGCCGTTTCAGGCCATTAGTTGATCGGCGATAGGCAACTGGCGGATCCGTTTGCCGGTGGCGGCGAAGATTGCATTGGTCAGGGCCGGAATGATCGGCGGCAGGCTCACCTCTCCGGTCCCCGTCGGTGGCAAGGTGCTGTCGATGATGTGGGTTTCCATGTGCAAGGGCGCATCGTCTATCCGCATGATGGGATAGGTGTCGAAGTTTCGTTCGACAACTTGTCCGCCCTCAATATGAATGCCCAGGCGCAGCGCCGTGGAGATCCCGTCAAGGGCACCGCCTTCTATCTGCTTGGCGATACCTGCGCGGTTAACGGGGGTGCCACAATCGATGGCACTGGTTACGCGCAAAACGCGGACCCTGCCTTGATCGACCCGTACCTCCACGACATGCGCGCAATAGCTTCCAAAGGTGAAATGGCAGGCGATGCCACGACCGACCCCCGGCGCTGTCGGTGAGCCCCAGCCCGCCTTCTCAGCAGCGAGGCGTAAAACCGCCGCCAGCCGACCGGTGCTGATAACCGTTGCGCCATATGCCTCTTCGTTTGGTATTTCACGATCCGGACCAAAAATATCCAGTTGAAAGCGCAGGGGGTCGGCCCCGGCAGCGTGCGCCAGTTCATCAATGAAACTTTGAACGGCGAAGGAAGAGACATTATGTCCAGGTGCCCGCCACGCGCCATAACTCATGCCGTGCTTTGTATCGGGATGCCGGAAGCTACGCGCGCGAAAATTCGGCACCATGTGGCCTGGCGTGCCACCAAACTGAAAGCCAAAGCCAAGTGCTGACCGTTTGTAATCCCAAGCAATCAGTCGTCCTGCTGCATCCAACCCACCTTCAATTCTCTGAATACTGGCGGTGTTGAAGGTATCACAGGCAAAATCGTCGTCACGAGTCCAGGTTAACTTTATCGGCTTCTGCAGGAGATGAGAAAGGTGAATAGCCTCACAAATGAAATCAGCTCCGGCCTTACGCCCGAACCCGCCACCCATCCGGGCGCCCTCCGCCCGGACCTTCAGCGGATCGGCACCGGTGATCTCGGCGACTGACCGGGCAATCCGGTCCAGAAATTGGTGTGAGGCAATGACATGCAACCGGTCGGGCCGCATATCGGCGACAGCATTATGGGGCTCCATACACGCATGGGCGAGGGGCAGAACACTATATTCCGCCGATATCCGCCGCGCGGCCGCCGCCATGGCCTGATCGACATCGCCCCCAGACCGCCGCTCCGCCAAAGCCGTTGCTCCGGCCTCAAGCGCGCGACGCATCTCCTTTTCCTGAAAGCTGGTGCTTTCATGGGTGAAGTCGCTGACCCATTCAATTTTCAGCAGATTGCGCGCCTTGATCGCCGCCCACAGGCTTGTCGCGACGACAGCAACAGATCCATGTAGGCTGACATCACTGTCGAGGGGGCGCTGCTGCCCGCTCCAACTGCGCTTGATGGTAATGACATCAACGACCCCGGGGACAGCGCGGGCTGCTTTGTCGTCTAAAGATTTTACATCTCCCCGAAACAGGGGCGACCGGGCCAATACGGCATGCAGCATGCCCGGAATTTCCTGGTCAATGCCAAACACGGGCTGACCTGTGACGATATCACGCCCTTCCTTGCTTGGTTGATATGTGCCCAGCAGTGTGAACTTGTCGTTCGGCTTCAGGGCAAGAGCATTCGGATCTGCATCGGGCAGTCTGATCGCCATTTCGACAAGTTTGGCATAGGGTAGACGCCGGTTGCTGGCCGCGTGCAGGACATGGCCCTTGTCCGTCGTCAATTCGGTGACCGGAACGCGCCAGGTGGCGGCGGCGGCGCGCAAAAGCCGATCACGAACCGCCGCACCAACTTGCCGTAACAGGGTGAAGTTGAAGCGCACCGTCGAGCTGCCGCCAGCCCCCTGATAGGCATGGGCGAAATCGACGCCCTTATCCGCCACGTCGCTGACTTTGTCGCCTTCCTTCACAGCTCGCAGGGTCAGGGGCATGGCCTTCACGGTGACCTGCGCCCAGTCAGCGTCCATCTCATCCGCTATTATCATCGGCAGGCTCGTGAACACGCCCTGACCCATTTCGGGTGTCGGGGCGCCAATGGTTACGCGATTATCAGGATCGATCCGCACGAACAGGCCAATATTGGGATCAAACCCGCTCGCAGCGGCGGCCCGCACCGCAGCCGGCGCCAGGCCGAACCAGGCCATCGGCAGTGTGGCGACCAGCGCACCGCCCGATAGGGAAAGTTTCAGGAACTGGCGTCGGGCCAGGGCAGTGGCAACGGGCGGGGCCGCCACATCGGTGGGTGCGGAGTTCATGGGTTCATCTCCATCTGTTCGACCTCGCGGCTCGCGGCGGCGACGTCCTCATTGGTGAAGGAAAGGGCGCGCAACTTTCCTTGGGAGAACAGGGTCAGCTGTCCCCGGGTAGCGGTATCGGACGGGTCATCCTTGTTGCCATAGGCCAGCAGCCCCTGCGCCTCCGGACCACTGGGTCCGAAGGCCACGGCGGCGATGAAATGGGAGGCATCGACCAGATCGAACCGACCGGTGGCACCACCTGCATCCCGGACCGGCTGATAGCGACCGGCATTGAAGGCGCCCAATTCGTCACGCCCCACCGGTGAGGGCAAATCCAGGCCGGCGCGGCGGATGCGATAGGCGTCGCCCCAGGCCACGTCCACCCGACCGAAGCGCTTGTGCAGATTGCGGCCCGCCTCGCGCAGAATGGTCAGCGCGCGGGGAACACCCACCGGTTCGTCGCGCCCACCCAAGGCCGGCAGCTGTTGGATATCCGCCGCTGGCACGGGCATCCCGGCGCGGCGCATCAGATATGACCATTCGGCGAAAAGCGGTCCGCCACGGCTGGCGGGGGTAGCCGTTCCGTCCCAGCCTTGCAGCACGCGCCCCAGTCCCGCGACCTCAGCGTCGGAAGCCGCCAAGGCGGCGGGCACCAGCCAAGGCAGGGCCAGACCGGCGGTATCCATGCCGCTGTCCGACGCCATGTGGGCAAGATCCGACAGGGAGACCGAGCCGGCACCCGCCATCAGCGCCAGGGACCGCCGGCCGCGCGGCGTGCGGCGATCATCCGTCAGGGTCGCCGGCAGGGACGCGCGGTCGAGCACTGTCGGCCAGGAGGCGCTGGTCGGACCGTCATTGGCATTCTGGACAAAGCCGCCCGGCGGATTTTCCACCTGCGGCAGGTCCGCAAACGGCACATAGTCCGACCAGAGCAGCGACGGGTCCCCACCATCAACCACACCGGCCCAGAATGAGCGGTCGCCCTTTGCACGGCGGGGGGAGAGGCCGTTGAACAGGTAATAGATTGATCCGTCGGCACCGGCGCGAACCAGATTGGTGATCGGCATCTGCTGCTGCGCCAGCGCCTGCTTGAACCGCGCCATGTCCGGCGCCTGCCACATGTCCCAAAGCTGGCGTAACAGATGCGGCCGTTCCAGCCCTGCGATGCGCACAGCAAGGACTTTGCCGTCCCGTTCGGCAATGACTGGTCCATGCAGCGTGGAACGCACCGTCAGGTCCAGATGCTGCAGGGCGCCCGTCGCATCCCGAACGTCGATCTGGACGGTGCGGCGGGTGAAGGCGCGCGTCCCGTCCCCGAAACGGTACCCGTCACCTTCCAATGTCGCGGCATAGAGATCGACACCATCGACATCGTTGAAGGTCAGGGCCCAGCCATGGCGTTGGGCAAAGCCCATGACCGGCAGCGGCAATCCCGGGAAGGTCATGCCATAGATATTGGTGTCCCCCACCACCAGATGCTGTTCAAGCACGGTGAAGGGGTCACGCCAGGGGGAGTGCGGGTTGATCAGCAACAGGGTGCGTCCATCGGCGGATCGGGCCGGCGCCACGGCATAGGCGTTCGATCCGCGCTGTTCACGCCATTGCTCGGCTTGCGTCGCCAGACTATGGCCCGCCACGCCGACATGCAGCAGGGCCTGGACCAGGGCCAGTGGATCGCTGGGCTCCACGGTTTGCAGACAGGCCGCAACCCCCTCGCGCTTTGGGTGGTGCTGCAGCCACCTGTTCATGCCGGCGGCATAGGCGTCCAGGCCGGCCCGCATCTCCGGGTCCTGGGCGACCAGCCATTCCCGCGCCCGATCCGGAATGCCCAGTTGGTGCGTGCGGATATCGCCGGCCAATGCCTCCTCGCCGACACAGGCGGCCAGGGTTCCCCGTGCCGACAGGTAGGCCCGCGCGATGCTGTCGCCGCGCAGCCGCATCTGTGCCCAGCCCAGCGCGCGAAGGCCGGACGGAAGATCGGGTGCTGTGACATGCGGCACCTGCCATTCATCCCAATCGATGCGCGCCGGGTCAGCGGCTGATGCTGCGGCCGTTGTTCCCAGCAGCAGCAATACCGCCAACGCCCGGCACAGGCGGCGGCGACGGGGCTTTATCATGGTCGTTTCCTATTGGGATTGTCGTAGGCTGCCAGCGTGCGGCTGCGTCACTTGCCGTCCTTGCGGGCCTGAAGTACGGCGGCCAGGAAGGGCGCATAATCGGCATAGTCGCGATGCTCGATGACCTTGCCATTTTCCACCCGGATGGTGACCAGGAAGGGTGTGGTACTTTCCACGATGCGTCCGTCCGGCATTTTGGTCGCCCAGTTCAGGTCGCCTTCAAAGATGCCGTAGTGGCCCGTATGAATCCGTCGCATGGGCTTGAAGATGATTTTGGTGATACCGGCATAGCCTTCGCGGAACAGTTTCATCATGGCCGGCTTTCCGGTCGCACCCACCGACCCGAATACTAGTTCCGCCGTGCGATCCTGGAAGCTGGCTCCGTCCGCGACCAAGGGTTCCAGCCGGTCCCAATCCAGCCTGGTGTAGGCGTCGAAATAGGCATCGGCGACGGGACTGCTGTCGGCGGTCACCTGTGCGAAGGTAGGCTGGGCCTGGGCTAAGGCGGGGACGGTCCCCATTACGGACAGGACAATGATCGTAACGATCCTTGCGACAAGCATGTCATCTCCTTCTGGACAGTGTGGTTGGTCGCATCAAAAGGTGGAAGCAGACGGGCTTTCCATGTCTTTGGGATGAAACCGCCGCAGCATGACGTGAAGCGGCGTGACAGGTCCGGGTATGCGGTCTATAGGCGTGATGATGATCAACGCCACGCCGTCAAGGCTCCGCCCTGTCCGCGAGATACTGAAACCCCTGGCCTGGTCGGCGGCCATCTGGGGCGTGGTCCTGGTTGCTATGACGGCCGCGATGGTGGCGGATGCCCGCGACAAGGGACAGGAAATTGCGGCTTTGTCGGCCCTGGGCCAGGGGGCGCTGCACTACATACCGCTGGTGCTGTTGAGCTGGGCGCTGCATCAATGGTTCTCAGGACCATCCCGTCAGACTGTTGGCCGGCGTGAAGTGTTGCTGGCCCTGCTGCCGACCGTGCTGATCTTTCCGCCGCTCTATATCCTGTACCAGGCGCTGGTGGTGACCTTGCTGCGGGGACAGCCGCTGTCGGGCATGGGCACCGTATTGGCCCAACAGAGCCGGTTCGGCTGGTGGACCGACCTCCTGATCGTCATCGGTGCCTTTGCGTTGCAGGTGGCGCTGACGACGCACCGGTTGCAGCGCGAACAGGCAACGATCCTTCTGGAGGAACGCAACCGCAATCTTGAACTGCGTCTGGCGCTTCTGCAGGGGCAACTGGAGCCGCATTTCCTGTTCAATGCCTTGAACAGCATTGCCGCACTGGTCCGATCGGGCGATCGCGCCGATGCGCTGACGGCGCTGGCCACGGTCAGCGATCTGTTGCGGTTTGCCCTGCGCGCCAGTCAACGGCCCTGGGTGCGGGTGACCGAAGAACTGGCCTTCGTCGATGCCTATCTGTCCATGCAGCGGCTGCGCATGGGCGCGCGGATGCAGATCGACCGGCGCGTCGCCGGTGGGGATTGGTCCACGCTGCGCTGTCCCCCCTTGCTGTTCCAGCCCCTGGTGGAGAATGCCGTCAAGCATGGGGTGGAGAGCACCACCACCGATACCCTGATCCTGCTGGATCTGTCGCATCGGGGGGAGCTGCTGCATCTACGGATCGACAATCCCGTTGGCGCCGCCTCTGAGGGCAATGGCTTGGGTCTCGGCCTGACCCGACAGCGCCTCGACGCCCTCTATGGCGGTCGCGCTCTCCTGGAAACCAGAGTCGAAGATGGTATGCATGTCACAACCCTGATCTTTCCGGCGGAGGACATGGATGGCAACGCTGTCCATTCTGATCGTTGACGACGAGCCGCTGGCCCGCCGCAATCTTGAACTGGCCTTGGCCGATCAGCCCGGCTGGCAAGTCGCGGGCAGCTGTTCAAGCGCCGAGCAGGCAATACAGGTGCTTGACCGCCTGCAAATTGACCTGCTGCTGTTGGACATTGCGATGCCCGGCCGTTCCGGCCTCTCCCTGGCGCGGGAGATACTGGCCCGGCCTCAACCGCCCTTGATCGCCTTCGTCACTGCATATGATGAGCATGCCATCGAGGCATTCGAACTGTTCGCCATTGACTATCTGCTGAAGCCTTTCGATGACCGGCGGCTTGTGGCGCTGCTGGGACGGGCAGAGAAACTGATCGGCCTGCAGCAGGCTGCCCTGCTGGCCCCCGCGTTGGGTCAGTTCCTGGGTGAAAGACAGGCAGCCATGGCGGGGCAGTCCCCCCCGGTGCTGACCAGTCTCACCATACGCTCCATCGGTCTGGTCGAACGGGTGGAAGTGGCAGAGATCGACTGGATCCAGGCGGCGGGCAATTATGTCGAACTGCATGTAGGGGACAGGGTGATCCTGCATCGGGCGACCATGGATATGCTGGGCCATCGTCTGCCGCCCGACCGGTTCCTGCGCCTGCATCGGACGTGCATCGCCCGCCGCGACCTGCTGCGCGCCCTGGTCCGCACGGGCGACAAGACTTGGTTGGTGATCCTGCGATCCGGTGTGGAACTCCCCGCCAGCGAGCGGATGATGCCGCAGATCCGCGTAGCCATCGGCGACGGGGCATAGTGATTTCTGCGTCTGTGATCGAGATGTGGCCACCATACGTCGCACCATCGATATCCAGGGTTTTGATCTTCACACGCAGCCGGTTGGACTTGTCCTGAAACGTGGCGAAGTGTCGAATTCCAGCTTCACGGATTTCGCTGTCAAGCTCATTATGGCAGCCGGTCAATCGGCCCGCCTGTATCAATCAAGGGGGCGGCGTCGATCTTTTCCGCGTCCAGCAGGGCGCTCAGCCGTTCCAACATGGCGACGACCATGGCCTGCTCCCAATCCGGCAGATGCTGAAACCGGCCGGAAAACAGGTCCTGGAGCATATCCGGCGCCTTGGCCAGGGTTTCCCGCCCCTTGGCCGTGATCACCACCCAGATCTGCCGCCGGTCCTGATCGCCGCGCCGCCGTTCGACCAGACCCAGCACCTCCAGCCGGTCAACCAGATTGGTGACCGTGGCCTGGCTGAACTGCACGGCCGATGCCAGCGTGCTGGGCGTGGCCTGCCCCCGCCTTGCTACTTCCTGCAACAGCAGCAATTGCGACGGCGTCAGGCCAGTGGCCGTCACCAACTGCCGTTCCGCCTGATCAGCCGCACGCATGATGCGTCGGATGGCCCGTAGGGCTGCCTCTGTACGGTGTTCAATCATGCTCGCCGATCGCTTTGCGGTCCGTAGGAATGCGCCTGCTTTACCGGGGACGATATGGGCCGGCAAGTGTGAATATGCTTCAATATATAAAGCAATTTCTCACCAAAACATGCGACAACCCTGCCCGTGAGTACATGCCATGCACGCAAAAAGGTTGACTAATGGGCGGGCTCCGTCAAAATTGGCGCCAACCCAGCCGAGATGGGACTCATCGGTCCCATCAAGTTAATTCGAAAGATAAAATATCTAGGGGGTGAAGAATGGCTTTGCCAGCCCACCAACCCGCCGCCAAAGGCTTTCCCCACGGGCCTGTGGCTTTCTCCTTACGCAAACCACAGGCGGCCGATGGTGCCGCCATCCATCGGTTGATCGCGGCCTGCCCGCCGCTGGACGTCAACTCGCTCTACTGCAACCTCTTGCAGGCCAGCCATTTCGCCGATTGCTGCATCCTGGCTGAGGGGGCGGGACTGGTTGTCGGGTGGATTTCGGGTTATCGCCTGCCGGTTGATCCCCGCACCCTGTTCGTCTGGCAGGTGGCGGTCGACCCCGCCGTCCGTGGCCAGGGGCTGGGCCAGCGCCTGCTGACGGCCCTGCTGGCCCGCCCCGGCCTGGGCGACATCACCGCCATCGCCACCACTATCACCCCCTCCAACCGGGCCAGTTGGGCGCTGTTCCAGGGTTTCGCTGACAGCCAGGGGGCGCCGTTGCGCCACGACACGCATTTTGATCGCGAACGCCACCTCGCCGGCACGCAGGAGAGCGAGCATCTGGTCACTATCGGCCCGCTGCCCACCATGCGCGCCGCCGCCTGACCGGGCCCCGCGCCCGCCAACAACAATGGGAACAACCATCATGATGCCGACACCGACGGCCACCCCGCCTGACGTCACCACCTTCGAACGCCTGGAATCACAGGTCCGTAGCTATTCCCGCGCCATGCCCCGCCTGTTCAATCGGGCCGAGGGCGTGTGGATGGAGGATGCACAGGGCGGGCGCTATCTCGACCTGCTGTCCGGCTGCTCCAGCCTGAATTACGGCCATAACCACCCGGTGCTGAAGCAGGCCCTGCTGGATTACATCGCCGCCGACGGTATCGCCCACAGTCTGGATCTGCACACCGCCGCCAAGCAGGCGTTCCTGATTGAGTTGGAGCGGACCATTCTGGTGCCGCGGGGCCTGTCCTATCGCGCCATGTTCACCGGCCCCACCGGCACCAATGCCGTGGAGGCGGCCTTGAAGCTGGCGCGCAAGGTGACAGGGCGCCAGCATGTCATCGCCTTCACCAACGGCTTCCATGGCATGACCCTGGGCTCGCTCGCCTGCACCGGCAATGCCGGCAAGCGCGACGGCGCCGGTGTGCCGCTAAACCATGTCAGCCATGAACCGTTCGACGGCTATTACGGCCCCGGCATCGATACGGCCGACCTGCTGGACCAGCGCCTGTCCGACCCGTCCAGCGGGCTGGACCAGCCCGCCGCCATCCTGGTGGAGGCGGTGCAGGGTGAAGGCGGCCTGAACGTCGCCTCCGCCGACTGGCTGCGCAAGATCGCCGACATCGCCAAGCGTCACGGCGCCCTGTTGATCCTGGATGATATCCAGGCCGGGTGCGGGCGCACCGGTGGCTTCTTCAGCTTTGAAGAAGCGGGGATCATTCCCGACATCGTCACCCTGGCCAAATCGCTGTCCGGCATGGGCCTGCCCTTTGCGCTGGCCCTGCTGCGGCCGGAACTGGACCAGTGGCTGCCCGGGGAACATAACGGCACCTTCCGGGGCAATTGCCATGCCTTCGTTACCGCCACCGCCGCCCTGCGCCATTTCTGGCGGGATGGTACGTTCGAACAGACGGTGCATCAGCGCGCCGACCTTCTGGGCCGCCGCCTGCACGCCATCGCCGCTCCCTATGGCGACCAGATGCGCGTCAAGGGCCGGGGTATGATGCAGGGCATCGATGTCGGATCGGGCGAGATCGCAACGCGGATCACCGCTGCCGCCTTCGCTCGCGGGGTCATCATCGAAACCAGCGGTGCGCATAACGAGGTGGTGAAGGTGCTGGCCCCCCTGACCATCACCGAGGCCGAGCTCTCGCAGGGCCTTCATATCCTGGAACAATGCGTGGCGTTGGCCGTAACGCCCCACTACAGCGCCGCCGCCGAATAACCACCAAGGACACTCGATATGATCATCCGCACCCTGACGGACGCCCGCGCGTCCGACCGTAATGTCTCGGCCCCCGGCTGGGAAAGCGCCCGCCTGCTGTTGAAGGATGACGGCATGGGCTTCTCATTCCACATCACCACCATCCAGGCCGGGGCCGAACTGCCCATGCATTACAAGAACCATCAGGAATCGGTCTATTGCATCAGCGGCGAGGGCAGCATCGAGGATCTGGCCACGGGACAGGTCCATGATATCCGGCCCGGCACGATGTATGCGCTGAACCTGAACGACCGGCACATCCTGCGCGGCCGCACGGAAATGGTCATGGCCTGCGTCTTCAACCCACCGGTGACCGGCCGTGAAGTGCATGACGAGACCGGCGCCTATCCGGCGGACAGGGCAGCGTGATGATCATGCACCGCCGCTCTTGCCCGGAATTTCATTGCGAGACCATCTCATGACCGATCATTACCCCTCCCGCTGCGCCGACCAGGCGCAGTTGCTGCCGCGCCTCGACCCCGTAGTACATGGCGCTTGGCGTCCCGATGCCCCTCTGTTCCAGACCCAGACCGCCTTCTTCGAGGAAAATGGCTATCTCGTGCTGGAAAACCTGTTCGGGGCTGAAGAGGTCGATACCCTGCGCGCCGAGGCGGCGGGCCTTCTGGGCCATCCAAAGGGGCTGAAGCCGGACACCATCATCACCGAACCCGGTGGCACAGAGGTGCGGTCGATTTTCGAGATCCACCGCCAGAACGCCATGATGGCCTGGCTGGCCGCCGATGCGCGGTTGTCGGAGGTGGCGCGGTTCCTGCTGGCCGACGATGTATATATCCACCAGTCGCGCCTGAACTACAAACCCGGCTTCCAAGGGCGGGAGTTCTATTGGCATTCCGATTTCGAAACCTGGCATGTGGAAGACGGGATGCCCCGTATGCGGGCCCTGTCCATGTCGGTGCTGCTGGCCCGCAACACGCCGCATAACGGGCCGCTGATGCTGATCCCCGGATCGCATCGGGAATTTCTGACTTGCGTGGGGGAAACGCCAGAGAACCATTACAAATCTTCACTGAAGAAGCAGGAGTACGGCGTCCCGGATGAGGACAGTCTGGCCGATCTGGTCAACCGCCACGGCATTGTCGCCCCCACGGGCGAACCGGGGACGGTGATCATCTTCGACTGCAATATCATGCACGGGTCGAACGGCAATATCACGCCCCTGCCCAGGGCCAATGCCTTCCTGGTCTACAATGCGCTGTCCAACCGCTTGCAAGAACCGTTCGGCAAGGTGAGCCCCCGCCCGGACTTCATCGCCGCGCGGCGCGACATCGCCGCCATCCAACCCATGCCGGGCCCGTTAACGCGGAGTGCCGCATGATGACGGGTCATACGATCGAAAAGATCGGCGGCACCTCCATCGCCGCCACGCAGACCGTGTTGGACAACGTGCTGATCGGCGACCGGCAGGGACCGGCGCTGTATGGCCGCGCCTTCGTCGTTTCCGCCTATGCCGGCATCACCGACCTGCTGCTGGAACACAAGACAACGGGCGAGCCCGGCGTCTATGCGGCGTTCATCAAGGATGCCAACGGGGATAACTGGACCCATGCCCTGGATCGGGTGGCCGCTGCCATGGTGGCGCGCAACGCCGCCATTTTCACCGAAGAAGGCGACAGCCGGCGTCAGGCCGACGCCTTCGTGGCGGAGCGGATCGGCGGTGTGCACCAATGCCTGGACGACCTGCACCGGCTGCGTTCCCATGGACATTTCCGGCTGGCCGAGCCGCTGGCGGCGGTGCGGGAAATGCTGGCCGGGCTAGGCGAGGCGCATAGCGCCCACAATACCGCCCTGCTGCTGCGCGGCCACGGCGTCAATGCGCGGATGGTGGACCTGACCGGCTGGCGCGACACGGCCCAGCCCGACCTGGACCAGCGCATCGCCGATGGCATGGCCGGCATCGACCTGTCGGACACGCTGCCCATCATCACCGGCTATGCCCAGTGCCGGGGTGGGATGGTGGCCCGTTATGACCGGGGCTATTCGGAGATGACCTTTTCACGCATCGCCGTGCTGACCGGTGCCGCAGAAGCCATCATCCATAAGGAATTCCACCTGTCGAGCGCCGACCCCAAACTGGTGGGTCCGGGAAATGCCCGCAAGATCGGCCGCACCAACTATGACGTTGCCGATCAGTTGGCCAATCTGGGCATGGAGGCCATCCACCCGCGCGCCGGGCGTGGATTGCGTCAGGCCGGCATCCGGCTGCGGGTGAAGAATACCTTCGATCCGGCCGATGACGGCACCCTGATCTGCGGCGATTACTTTTCCGATTGCCCAAGAGTGGAGATCGTCACCGGTCTTCGAAACGGCACGGCGCTGGAGTTCTTCGAGCAGGACATGGTGGGGGAGAAGGGCTACGACGCCGGTATCCTGGAGGCGCTGACCCGCCATCGCGCCTGGATCATCGCCAAATCCAGCAATGCCAATACCATCACCCATTATCTGCGGGCCGACGGCAGCGCCGTCCAGAAGGTGGTCGAGGAGTTGGAGGCCCGGTTTCCCACGGCCGGCCTGGCCACCCACGCCATTTCCATTGTCGCCATCATCGGCAGTGACCTGAACCGACCGGGCCTGCTGGCCGATGCCCTGGCCGCCCTGGCCGGGGCCGGCGTGCCGGTCATGGGCATCCAGCATCAGATCCGCAATGTCGATGTCCAGTTCATCCTGGCCCGGTCGGATTTCGACCGCGCCGTGCGGGCCCTACATGACGGGTTGATCGGAGCGGATGACATCCGTCCGGTCGCCGCCATCGCCGCCTGATCCGTTGAGAGGCCTGCCATGATCACCGTCAGTTTCGCGGCCTTCCTGCTGCTGTTCCTGGGTGTCGGACTTTTCTCTGTTTCTCGGTCGCGCCGCACTCGGCGGGATTATTATCTGGCCAGCAACAGCGTAGCGCCCTGGCTGGTCGGTCTGTCGGCAGTGGCGACGAACAATTCCGGTTACATGTTCATCGGCGTCATCGGCTACACCTACACGGTCGGCTTGTCGTCGGTCTGGCTGATGCTGGGCTGGATCGCCGGCGACTTGCTGGCCTCGCTGTTCATCCATGGCCGCCTGCGCGAGGCCACGGCCCGCACGGGCGAAGCCTCCTTCGGGTCGGTGCTGGCCGGATGGCAAGGGGGCGACATGCTTCTATGGCGGCGGATGGCTGCCATCATCACTGTGATCTTCCTGGGTGCCTATGCGGCCGCGCAGATCGCGGCGGGCGGCAAGGCCTTGCACGGCGTGCTGGACTGGTCGCCGACCCTGGGCGCCTGGATCGTTGCGGCCATGATCCTGGCTTATTGTCTGGCCGGCGGTATCCGCGCCAGCATCTGGACCGACGCGGCACAGAGCAGTGTTATGTTGCTGGCCATGGGGCTTCTGTTCCTGGTCGCCGTGGACGGGCGGGGCGGTTGGGATGCCAGCATCGCGCAGATGGGTGCCATCGACGGGTTCCTGTCGCTGACCCCGCCGGACCTGCTGCTGCCCGGCCTGTCCGGTCTGGTGCTGTTCATCGTCGGCTGGATGTTCGCGGGCATCAGCGTCATCGGTCAGCCGCATGTCATGGTACGGTTCATGGCGCTGGACCGGCCGGAGGGCATGGCGCGGGCCCGCGTCTGGTACTATTCCTTCTTCACCCTGTTCTATCTGCTGACCACCGGGGTCGGCCTGCTGTCGCGGCTGTACCTGCCGGGTCTGGCCGAACTCGACCCGGAAATGGCCCTGCCGACAATGGCGCTGGAATTGTTGCCGCCGGTGCTGGTGGGGGTGGTTCTGGCCGGCATCTTCGCCGCCACCATGTCCACGGCCGACAGTCTGGTGCTCGCCTGTTCGGCTGCCATCACCCATGATCTGGTGCCCGAACGGCTGGAGGCGCCCTGGGCCTTGAAGCTGGCGACGGCGGGGGTCACCGGCTTCGCCTTGCTGATCGCGCTGGCTGGCACGCAAAGCGTGTTCAGCCTAGTCATCCTGTCCTGGTCGACCCTGGCCGTGGCCTTCGGCCCCATGCTGATCCTGCTGGCCCTGGGCCGGGACGTGCCGCAACGCACGGCCATCGCCATGATGCTGGCAGGCGTCGCCGTGGCCCTGGGCTGGCGGCTGCTGGGCTGGCACAATGATGTCTATGAAGGGATGCCGGGCATACTGGTCGGACTGGCCTTGGGTTACGCCCTTTCATCGCCATTGCGGGGCGGCACCATGACGGCCCCCATCGCACGATGACCGGCTGGCGTCCCGTCCGGTCGCTGCTGGCCGCCATCTTTCTGGCCATGGCCGGTAGCGGCTTCGTGGCCACCTTGATCGCCCTGCGCCTGCAAGAGGCAGGCGCATCGCCCGTCACCATCGGCTGGATGGGGACCGCCTATTTCATCGGGCTGGGCCTGGGGTCACTGCTGGCCTTCACAGTGGTCGGGCGCGTGGGGCATATAAGGGCCTTCGCCACCTTCGTCTCCCTGTTCTCCGCCTCGCTTCTGGCCTACGCGCTCTATCAGCATCCCGCCTTCTGGGCGGGCCTGCGGCTGCTGGACGGTCTGTGCATGGCCGGCATCTTCGTCTGCCTGGAAAGCTGGTTGAACGACCGTGCCCCGGCCACGGGGCGGGGTGGCGTGCTCGCCACCTATATGATCGCGCTTTATGTCGGTCAGGCGGTGGGGCAGCCGATCCTGATGCTGGCCACGTCGCAGCCGCTGCTACCGCTGGTCGCCGGATCGCTGCTGATGTCCCTGGCGGTGCTGCCCATCGCGCTGACCCGCATGCCGGCGCCGCCTTTGCCGGAAGGCGGGGCCATGGGGTTGGGCGCCTTGTATGCAGCCTCCCCGCTGGGGGTGGCCGGCGCGCTGGCCACCGGGGTCATGCTGGGGGCCTTCTATGCCCTGGGCGGATTGTTCACGGCCGGGATCGGCATGGACCTGTCGCAGACATCCCGGTTCATGGGCATCGCCATCCTGGGCGGGGTTGTGCTGCAATGGCCGCTGGGTCTGCTGTCCGACCGGTTCGATCGCCGCCGGGTGATCATCGGCACGCTTGCGGCGGCCCTGGCGCTGGCACTCCTGCTGATCCTGGCCGCTTTGGCGCTGCCCGCCCTGCTGTTGCCGGTAGTGGGACTGTTCGGCGGCGTGACTTTCGCGCTCTACCCGCTGTTCGTCGCCCATGCCAATGACCGCCTGGCCGATGGCGCACGCGTCGGCGCCACCGGTGGCCTGGTCCTGGTCTATGCTGGTGGTGCCATTCTGGGGCCGCTCAGCGGGGCGGCGGCCATGGTGGGATTGGGACCGGCCGGCCTGTTCGCCCTGATCGCGCTGGTCGCCGCCGCGACCCTGGCCTTTGCCCTGCTGCGCACCCGTCGGACCGCACCGGTTCCAGCCGAACAGCAGATGCCTTACCAGATCCTGCCCCGCACCACCCTCGCCGCCGCCATGGTGCTGGATGGGCCCCCGAACACGGGATAGGGCTACACACCAAAGCGCGACCTTGCCGACCCGTTGTAGCCTGTCACGTGGGCCAACAATCGTCGATGTCCTTCAAACCCGCTGACGCAGGCTTGCGATCTGAAGTTCGATCCGCTTCAGTTCCTGCATTAAGCGGTTGGTGTGCAGGGCAGGGCCCATTGACAGTTTGATGATCAACGCGGCCAGCAGCAAGACAGCCGCCGGGAAGCCCAGTTGGATGGCCGTCAACACCTCTGCCGCTCCGAAGAACAACCAGGCGAGCCAGACGCCACCTGCAAACAGCACCGCCTGCACACCCATCAGAACGGCATTCACCCAACCAACCGGGCCAGTGAACAGGCCGCCGACTTGTTTGAAATATCCAGGCCCATCCCCCATCCGGCGCAGTATATCGCGCTCTTCGGCGCTCAAGGCTTGTTCGATGACATGATCAACATCACGCATGGTCTTTCTCCTCCAAAAAGCTACGAAGCCGACGCCGGGCATGCAGTAACCGGGTCTTGACGGTTCCAACGGGAATGTCGAGCGCTACCGCCACTTCAGCGACGCTCATCTCTTCGAGGTAGAACAGGGCGATGGCGCTGTGCTGGTCCGGCGGAAGCCGCCGGATCAGACCCATGACACGGGCCGTATCCAGATGGAGATCCGGGTCAACCGGCGCTCCCTGCATTTCCACCAACTCCTCAACAGCCAGTTGCTCCGACAGGTGCCGGTGCCGAATGGCCCCCGCAATCTGCCGCGTACAGGCCCGCGACACGATGCGGTACGCCCAGGCCGGAAAGGCCCTTTCATCAGTCAGTCGGCGCAAGCCAGCAGCGATCTCCAGCCACCCGGTCTGTGCCGCGTCATGTGCCTGCTCCATGTTTCCGGTCATACGCCAGGCATGGGCAAGCAGCTTTCGTTGCCAGCGATGGGCGAGAAGGTTGAACGCCCCGGCATCGCCACCTTGGGCGGCGATAACCAGGAATTCATCCAGTATTCTGTTTTCGCCGACGGCCATCGCCATGGTCCCTGTTGCCTACGACAATAAGGTGCCCCGGGAGGCGATGTCGGTTCAGACCACCGGAGAAAATTTTTGGTGGCGAGAAGACAGCATCGGCCAGCGTTTCGCCGACCGATGCCGCTCACAGTCGAAATGGCCGACCTTAAGGCCGGGTGCTGTCAGCCGACGGAGGGTGCAACCGACCGCCGATGCGGGCGCCGAGATGCTTGGGATCAGCGGCGATCACTGCCATCGTGCGCGCGGCCGCCTGGAACAGCAGGTCACAACCAGGGCCTTGTTCGGCTACGATGGGGTCGATCTCAGGGGTATAGAAGACGCGGATCATCTTGCGCGACAGGTCCGAGTGGTCGAGCGTTGTGGTGAAGAAGCGCAGCGCAGAGACATCGCTTTTCATTGCGGGGGCGTGTACCCGCGCCTCGTGCTGTGTTACCTGGAACCGGCGGATATCCTCCGCCGTGGCCATCGCCGGTGACCGCCCGAGAAAGGCGGCGAAGTTGGAGACGCTGCGCAGGTCATCCTGCTGGGTCTTGGCACCAGACCGCCGCACGTTCTTGTCGTCGATCAGACGCTGGCGCAACGGGCTTACCGTAGGGGACGAAGAGTGGCTGGTCATCGCTGGCTCCTCTGGCTGGAAGGAGCCTCAATGCTCAGTCCATCGCCAAAACCCGGCAGTCCACACGCTCAAACCACCGGATGAAGTATCAACCCATCAACAAGCACATTTCCCGCGCAGCGGGTTAGTTCCCCGGCCCCAAATCCGTCGTTGCTTGCCATCAGAGAAGATAGCGTGTAGAAAATATCCATTTAGATCAATGCTGTAAGCTTACTATAACGTCGGTCAAGGCGAGCCCCCGCATCCAGTTAAGCCCCGTAACCTCAATAGGTTACGGGGCTTTTTGCTGTTTGCTGCTTTCATCCGCCCGCAGCGCGTATAGCCCGGTCAAACTCCGCTATCGCACAGACAATGTGGTAGAAGCTGCTGGCCGGTGCCGGTTCATCGGTAAAGATGCCGTCGGCGGACAGTTTGTCCCACCACAGCCCCGGCACCGGCGTGTCTAGATAGCGCAGCAGACCATCGGCGGTATGGCTGGCCAGGGTCCAGAAATCAGCCTGTCCCGTAATTTCCGCCGCCAGCACGGCGGCCTTCAGCCGTTCCGTCTGTGGCCACAGGCGAGCGCTATGGTCATGGATGGAGAAATCATCCAGAAGGCTGTTGAAAGCCACATTGCGGGCAGGATCGATACCGTGTCTCTCCCCGATCTCCAGAAGCCGCAGGCCGGCCTGCACCGCATCATCCCGCCGGCGGGCGCGGCCCCAGCGCAGCAGCAGCCAGGCCCATTCGAACTGATGCCCCGGTTCCACGATGCGGCCCGCCACGCCAGGGGCAGGGCGCCAGTCAGCATCGAAAAATTCACGCAAGGCGCCCGTATCGGCATCAATGAAATGGCGCAGCGCCAGTTCGGCGATGCCATCGGCCATGCGGGTCCAGCCTGTGTCTCCCCCTACCAATTCCCAGGCCAGGGCCGCTTCAAACAGATGCATGTTGGGGTTTGATTGCAGGGGTAGAGTGCCCTGCGGCAGCTCCGTGAAGCCCCCCTGATAGCGGCATTGGGCGATCAGCAGATCGCGCAAGCCCACGGCCACCCCATGCAGGCGCGCAATGTCGCCCAAGACCGGTGCCGCCGATGCCAGCCCGAACAGGGTGAAGGCCTGGTCATAGAGTGACGGGCCTTCATCCAGCGGTGTGCCTTCTATGGTGACGGACGCCCGGAACAGGCCGTCGGGCCGGCGATACTGTGCCAGATAGGCATCCAGGCCCCGGCGCACCAAATCGGTGGCGGGACCGGTCCAGCCGAAAGATGGCGCCATGGCAAAGGCATAGACCTGCCGGGGCTGCACCCGCGCACGGCGGGGACCGGGAACGGGATATCCCGTTCCCTGATCCAGCTTTTCATGAAAGCTGCCATCCGGTCCCTGTCCCTTCCGGGACCAGAGCGGATAGGCATGGTCGACCAGCCAGGCCACCAGCCGGTCGCGACGAAGGGTGGCCTGATCACAGGCGAGGGAACGGATCATGGGATACCTGCTTTTCTGTCAGGAAAGCCAGAGCCGGGCGGCGCCCCGCACACCGGAACTGTCGCCCCAGCGGGCCGGCAGAATCCGCGCGCTCCAGGTGTCGCAGAAGACATGGGCGGCGATGGCCCCGGGCAGGCCCTCATAGATCTCCGCCACATTCGACAGGCCGCCGCCCAGCACGAAAACATCGGGATCGACGATATTGGCGATCACGGCCATGGAGCGGCCCAGCCGGTGGATATAGCGGTCCAGTGCCGCCTTGGCCCCCGCATCGCCGCGACGCGCCGCCTCGATGATCCATTCACCGGGCTGGTCATGGCCGGTGACGCTGGCGTGGTCCCGGCGCAGGCCGGTACCCGAGACCCAGGTTTCCAGACAGCCACGCTGTCCACACCAGCAATCGGGACCCGGCAGCTCTGCCGCTGTCGGCCAGGGCAGGGGCATGTGCCCCCATTCGCCACCAATGCCATTGGCCCCTTCCACCAGCCGGCCATTCACAACCAGCCCGCCGCCGCAACCAGTGCCGATGATGATGGCAAAGGCAACAGCGGCGCCTGAGGCCGCCCCGTCCACCGCCTCTGACAAGGCCAGGCAATTGGCGTCATTGGCCAGCCGCACGGGCCGGGCCAAGGCGGCGGACAGGTCGGCGGCGAAGTCGCGCCCGTTCAGATAGGTCGAGTTGGCGTTGCGCATCAGGCCGGTGGCGGGATTGACGCTACCCGGCACGCCCAGCCCGATGCTGGCCGCAGGGCCAATGGCCGCCTCTGTCTGCGTGATCAACTCACGCACCGTCTCGATGGCGGCATCATAGGCGCCGGGATTGGGGGCCCGCAGACGGGACAGAAATTCCCCCTCCTCCGACAGGGCGGCCACTTCGATTTTCGTGCCGCCGAAATCCACACCGATCCTGATCATCGAAACAACATCTCCCGGTCCCAGCAGGGACAGCATAATCCTTAAAAAAGCGGGGCCCGACCGGGATGGAAGGCCGGGCCCCGTCAAAGCGCGTCAGGGCGTGATCGTCACGCTGACGCTGGCCGGCTGGATATTCCAGCCGCGCAGGGACAGGGTGGGTGCGCCCGTTCCCGCGGCACTGGCCGGGTAGGTCACGGCGATGTGCCGCGTCTCACCCGGCATAAGGGTCACGTAATTGTCGCTGATATAGGCCGGCAGGATGCGGGTCCCGTCCGCCTTCTGTGGTGTCAGCTTGGCCAGAAGGGCCGGGCTGGTCCCGCCATTGGAAAGTGTCACATCGAGAGCCACCTCCCCATTGGCCCCGACCTTGCCATTGGCCGACAGGGTGACGGGGGTGGAGGGCAACTCGTTCAGGCGCTGGTGTGAGGCGGTATCGGCGGCGACCCAGTAATCGTTGCGCGACAGAACCGTGCCGGCCTTGTCCGTCAGCTCCAGGCTGACCAGCACCAGCTTTTCCGTCGCCAGCAGCCCTTTCAGGTCCAGCGTGAAGGGGTGGGCCACCGACCCTGGCCCGGCATCCAGCGAGACCGTGCGCTCGCCCAGCGCCTTGCCCGACAGCGATCGGGTGCGTGCCGTCAAGGTCAGGCCCGACAGGCCATCGCGGGTATTGTTCACCACCGTTATGCGGTGGTCGGGCAGGTCGAGCTGTGCATGCACCGGCTCCGACGCCTTCTTCATGCCGTAGAAGGCACCGTGCGTGTCGTAATCATGGGACAGGATCTGCCACATGGTGCTGGGCCAGGCGGGCTGCGTCATCCACAGCATGCGGCCGGAATGCTTGGTCCACAGGCCGGCATTCATGCCTTCGAAAATGGCGCGGTAACCTTCGTAATTCAGCATCTGCGCCTTGCGTTCGAAGTCCGCCAGGCTGCTGGCGGAGCCGAACTTGGCGCTGATGGCGTCCATGAAGGTCTGGGTAGCGCCGTTCCCGGTCTGGTGCCAGTCGTGATAGGCCCAACTGTCGGAGATGGGCCAAAGCTCCGTTTCCGGCATGGCGGCCTTCAGGGATTCCATGGTGGGGAAGGAGGGGGTGCCGACCTCCACCGAGAAGCCCTGGGCATGTTCGGTGAAATAGCTTTCAGGCTCGCGGTAATTATACGGGCCGCTGCCGGCCAGGTTCACGCGGTTGGACGAGCCGGTATAGTGGCGGGTGCCATCTTCCGCTCGGATCATCGTATCCAGCGCCTCGTTCAGGATCGGCTGCGGCACGCCTTCATTGCGCCCGAACCAGAGCACGATGGAGGGATGGTTGCGATAGCGGCGGACCGTGTCGGTGGCGTTGGCCATGAATAGCGGCACATCCTGCGGTTCCAACTGATAATCCTGGGTCGAGGCCCAGAAATCATTCAGCACCATCAGGCCGTACTCATCTGCCAGTTCGAAGAATTCCTCCTGCGTATTCTGGCCGACCCAGTTGCGGATGACGTTCACATGCGCGTCGCGGTGCAGGCGGAAATAGGGTTCCAGCCGGTCCCTGGCCACCCGCTTGCGCCAATCATCGGTTCCCCAATTGCCGCCGCGCGCCGCGATGCGCACGCCGTTCACCTTGATCACCATGTGCGGCGACAGTTCGGCGGCGTCCACCGGCTTTACGGCAGGAGAGTTTTCGGCACCGGGATAAAGCGACGCGGCCCAGCCGTCGGGCACCTTGCGGATGCCCTCATGCGTGACGTCGATAATCTTCTCCCCGCGTGAATGGGCGTCGGTCAGGTCGACCTCCACCCGGCGCAGCGCCCCCTTCTGATCCATCAGGGAGAATTCGTAAGTGACCTCTCGGATGCCGAAGCGGAGTTCCTGGCTGTCGGACGGCTGGCCATTGACCGAGACGGCCAGCTTCATCTGGTGCAGGGCCGCTTCGCCATAGCCATTGGGCCACCAGAGCTTTGGGTTCTTCACCGACAATTGCGGGAATTCGGTGGGCGACATGGCGATGGTGCCGCCCCCGACCGGGATGGTCGCCTGCTTGGTGACGCTGACCCCGTCGAAGCTGGCGGTGACGCTGGCCGACAAAGGCTGACCCGACAGGTTTTCCACCGGGACATTAACGCTGATATCGGCGACGGAGTTATCGGGCTTTGGCAGGGACGTGATGACCTGTGTATCGCCCAGGCGGGCGTCGCCCGTCGCCGACAGGGTGACGTTGCGCCACAGGCCGGTATTGCGGTCACGCACCGACGGGATCCAGTCCCAGCCTTCGGATGCCACAAAAGTGGGGCCGTCCAGGGCCATGATACCGCCATTCTCCCCCACGGCGGAGGTCAGGCTTTCCTCATGCGGGATGCCGGGTCGCGGCGGCGGGCTGACCCGGATGGCCAGCGCATTGGCCTGCCCCGGCCTGGCGATGCCCGTCACGTCGAAGCGGCCGCGGATGAAGGCACCCTTCATGCTGCCCAGCTTCTGTCCGTTCAGCCAGATCTCCGCCTGATAATTCACGCCGTTCAGCGACAATTGCAGGCGCTTGCCAGCCTGATCGGCAGGCACGGTAAATTCGCTGCGATACCAGTAATCCTGCTTGTTCAGGCTTTCCGGGATGGCGAGATTGTTCAGGCCGTAATCAGGATCGGGATAGACGCCGCGATCAACCAGGGTGGTCAGCACCGTTCCCGGGACCGTCGCCGCATACCAGGATTTGGCGTCATAGCCGGGGCGTGACAGGGCGGGGCCGCCATCGCGCAGCTTTGGTGCTTCCACCAGCTTCCAGGCGCCCAGCACCCATTCGCCATTGCCCAGGGGGCTCAGGGCCGGTGTTTCGATGATGGGCTTTGCCACAGGCTGGCTGAAGCCTGTCTTGGCCTTGGGCCGGGTCCAGGGGTCCTGCGGGGCCACCTGTCCATACATCTGCCGCACCTGCACGGGCCAGGTGGGGGCGCCGCTTTCGAAATTGGTCAGGTCGATGCTGGGGGCGCTGCCACCCAGGGCCTTGATATCGCTGGCCGACAGGGCACGGGGCAGGGCGGAGAAGCCGGCCAGACGACCCGCGAACGGTGTGGTGCCAGCGGGTACGAAGGCGGCAGTGCGGCTGCGGCGCGGGGCCAGCATGAACTGCGCCATGGCCGCCGGGGTGGCGGCATCGCCTGACGCGACCTCCCGTCCGTCGAGATAGAGCCGGACCTTGGCACCGTCAAAGCTGGCCGCCAGGAAGGCCCATTGGCCGGCGGCCAGGGCCTTGCCGCCGCTGAGGGTCTTGGACCCCGCCACGACCGCCGGCTTGCCATCGGACAAAGCCAGGAACCAGGCGGGGGCCGTGCCATCCGCCGTGGCGAACCCACCCAGCAAGGACAGGCCCTTGCCCGCCGCTTCCGCCTGTACCCAGCCATAGAGCGTCCAGAAGGCATTGGCCGGCACCGGTGCGCCGGGGCTTTGCTTCTCTTCCAGCTTGGGCTTGGCCAGACCATCGCCACCGGCGGGGAACTGTGCATCGAAGGGGCCATAACCGCCGGGTCCAAGGCCACCGGAACCGCCCAGGCCCTGATGCGCCTGTCCCCAGGCAGTAGGGGTGGTGAGGCCGAGCGCCAGCGCTGTCAACAGGGCGGCGCGAACGTGACGGCGGACAACTGCCTGCTTCATTGATTTTTCCTTCCCATGGATCGGCCCCTTTCGCGGGGCTGCTTTTGTCCGGCCCCTGGTGCGCGACGGTGCATGGGGCGGCGGGAAGAATAAATAAAACAAATTTCATAATTAGGAAAGTGGGAAGGTGGGCCACGCGATTGCCGAACGCAAAAAAGCCCCGCTTTGGGGGCGGGGCCTGTTTCGGGCTGGTTTTAGCTGGTTTGGAAGCCTATTGCAGCGCTACGACGCTGCCTGGATCAAGGGCCGCTTCTGTCAGGATGAAATCGGCCAGGGTATGGCATAGCGGGTCGTCATCGCCGGCAGCACCGCTGCTGACACCCAGGCAGCCAAGGTAGAGCGGGTGCGGGCTCGCCGGTACCAGCAGGGCACGCGATCCCTTGTAGGCGCACAGGCCCGGCATGCCGGCCAGTTGCGGGTTGAAACCATCGCCCCAGATGTCAGAGCCATAGCCGATCTGGACGGCGGTCATGGCCTTGGCCAGGGCCGTGCGATCAGCCGTCAGGACAGTACAGGGATCGGCATAGGACAGCACCACGCGTCCCATCGGATTGACCAGACAGAAGGCATAGCGCCCCCGCGCTTTCTCCGCCGCGAAGGCGAAGAAACGCGGAAGGAAGGTGGGGTTGAAATCGGCCAGGGTCACCGGCACGCCGGGCGTATCCTTGGCAACACGGACCAGGGTCTGAAACGGGGCGGGGATCATTACGGTTCCATCAGCAACAGGCAAGGCAGGGAGGGGGACTGGCAGTCCCCTTCACATTGCGCCTATTTATCATACTTTTGGAGGGAGCCAATCCCCGCGATCATTGCGGACTGGGCCGGGCGATCGCATTCGCAAGGCGTTCCAGCGCCTTGGTGTCGGCGGTGCCCAGCAAGGCGTAGAGATAGGGCCCGGACCGCCAATAGATGACGTCGCCTTCCTCCGTATGGCCCAGGGTGGGGGCCATGGCGGGTTCGGCAGGGTCCACCCCATCCTCCGTCACGAACAGCATGACCGTGCCCTTGGTTTCATGCCGCCAGAAGACCTGCACCGCGTCGCCCCGGTCCCAGGCCGCCAGCTGCGCGCCCAGCAGACGCCAGCGCTGGCTGGGCGGGTCGGGGATGGGCAGGGGGTGGGCGGCATCGATGGCGGCCAGACGCGCCGGTACCTCGGGTGTGGGATAGGCCAGGCTCTGTTCGGTCCGCACCTCCTTCATGGCGGTGCGGAAGGCCTCTGCCGCTTCATCCGCGAACAGGGGCACGATGTGCGCCGCCTCTGCCGAGGGCTGGGCGCCGATGGGAAGCCAGCTGATGCCGTAACCGGCGGTCAGACACAGGATAATGACCAGGGCGCGCTGCATCACATGCTCCGCCCCGCGCCAGATCAGGCGGCGGCGCAGACGCCCGGCCAGATGTCGTGTCTCCCCGTCCGGCGGGGTGCTGAAGCCACTGTCGCCAAGCCCCTCGCGCAGCAGGTCGGCATCGCCCAGTTCCGCCATCACCCGCGCCGCCTCTTCCGGGTACTGGGCCAGCCAGCGCTCCACCTCCGCCCGGCGGCGCGTGTCCAGGCCGCCATCGATATAGGCGTTCAGGTCATCCTCGGTGATCGGGTCGAACGGATGCATCGGCCTACTCCACCAGCTTGAAGGATGCGCGGCGTTCGGCGGGCGTGGCGGGGCCCTCGCCCGCCTGCTGCCGCAGGGCCTGCCGGGCCCGGGCCAGCCGGGACATGACCGTGCCCAGCGGGATGTTCAGCATATCCGCGATCTCGCGATAACTCATCTCTTCCACGACGGCCAGCAGCAGGATTTCGCGCATGCCGTCGGGCAGGGCCAGAAGCCGTTCCACCACCTGCCGTGCCTCCACCCGCAGGTCGGGCAGGGCGGTGGCCATGGGTGCCGCCACCAGCTCCGCCCCCTGTTCCAGGCCGGTGCGCGCCACCTGTTCGCGCCGCCAGCCGGAGATGAAGGTATTGTGGGTGATGGACAGAAGCCAAGCACGCAGGTCCGATCCGGGCCGCCAGGTGCGGCTGCCGGCCAGGGCGCGGGTGAGGCTTTCCTGGACAAGATCCTCCACCTGCCCCGGATCACGGGTCAGCACCAGCGCATAGCGGCGCAGGGCCGGTATATGGCGGGTGATATCGGGAAGCACGGCCAGGGACCCATCGGCTGGTTTGCGGTGTTTCAAGCATATACGTCGCTTGGCCCCGCCTATTCCCGCGCCGTGCGAAATTTTTGTGGGACAGGGTGTCATGCTGCGCTGCCGCAAAAATTTCGGCGACGCAGGGAATAAGGCCGATGCTGGCGCGTAAACGACAGGATAGAGCCAACCCGGACGTGCCATCATGTTGATCGATCTGCTGTCCCTGCCGCCCGACCAGGAATTTGCCGCCGATGTCGCCATCGTCGGTGCGGGTGCCGCCGGCATTGCGCTGGCCCTGCAATTGTCCCGCGCGGGCATCGATGTCTGCCTGATCGAAAGCGGCGGGCCGACGCTGGAGGCGGAACTGCAAAGCTTGAACAGCGGGGAGAATGTGGGCCTGCCCTATTACCCGCTGGATGTGACGCGCAACCGTGTGCTGGGTGGGACGACGGCGACCTGGTCGGGGCGCTGCGTGCCGCTGGACCCCATCGATTTCGAACGCCGGTCCTGGGTTCCGCATAGCGGCTGGCCCGTGACGTCCGCCGATCTGGCCGGCGATTACCAGCTGGCCGCCGAACTGTGCGGCGTGGGGGAGGCAAAGTTCACCGATCTGTGGCTGGAGGCGGGGCTGGATGATCCCGGCTTTGATCCTGCCCTGGTGCAGACCCGGTTCTGGCGCATGAAGGCGCAACGTTTCGGGGAGGCATTTCGCGCCGAATTGGAGGCCAGCCCGCGCGTGCGCACCCTGCTGCGCGGCACCGTGGTGAATATCGATGTCGCCGGCGATGCCCGCCGTGTCACGGGCCTGCGCCTGTCCACCCCGGCGGGCGTGCGACACCGGGTGCGGGCCCGTCATTATGTGCTGGCCGCCGGCGGGATCGAGAATGCGCGCCTGCTTCTGGCCTCCAGCGATGTGGACAAGACGGGCATCGGCAATGGCCGCGATCTGGTGGGCCGCTTCTTCATGGAACACCCCAAATGCCGGACGGCGCGGGTGCAGACGGACAATCCCGTCCGGCTGCTGGAACAGCTGCGCACCACCTATCCGCGCCACATGCCGCCGCTCTGCCCCTCCCTGGTCCTGTCGGCGGAGAAGCAGGCGGAACTGGGCGTGCTGAACAGCTCTATCGCGCTTTACTATCGCTCAATGCCGGGCGTGACGGATGCGGCCACCGAACTGAACGCCGCCTGGAAGAAGGGGCAATGGTGGCCGGAAGGGGCAGGTCGTAACCTGATGCGGCTGCTGCCGGTCCTGCCCACGGTGCCGGGCAACCTGTTCCGCCGCTATGTCCGTCGTCGCGCCCTGATCGCGCAGCCCAAGGCGCTGTATCTGCTGGTGCGCGGCGAGCAGGCACCCAATCCCGACAGCCGCGTACGCCTGTCACAGGCCCGCGATATGCTGGGACAGCGCCGGGCCGACCTGGACTGGCGCCTGTCGCCGCTGGACAAGCGCTCGGCCCACGCCGTCACCGAACTGGTGGGGGCGGAACTGGCCCGCACCGGTCTGGGCCGTATCACCCTGGATAATTGGCTGCTGGACGGCACCGATGCCTGGCCGACGGGGGCGGATGATGGTGACCATCATGATGTGCTGCAAGGCGGCCATCACCATATCGGCACCACCCGCATGTCCGCCGATCCATCCACCGGCGTGGTTGATGCCAATGCCAAGGTCTGGGGCAAGGAGAACCTGTTCGTGGCTGGCAGCTCCGTCTTCCCCACCTCCGGCTGGGCCAACCCGACGCTGACCATCGTGGCTCTGTCCCTGCGCCTGGGTGCACATCTGGCGCGGCAACTGCCTATCGCGGAAGCGGCGGCTGCTTAAACCGGTTAGAAGCTTGCCGGTCCTCCCGCTTCGCGCCACCATGGTGGCCTGATGCGAAGCGGGAGGATGCCATGGCTTGGAACCCCGATCTCTATGAACGTTATCGCGCCCTGCGCGAACGACCGGGGCAGGACCTTCTGTCGGCCCTTCCCGATATCATGCCCGATACCATCACCGATCTGGGCTGCGGCACCGGCTATCTCACGCGGCAGCTGGCTGACCGGTTTGCGGCAGCCACCGTCACCGGCCTGGACAGCGATGCCGCCATGCTGGCCAAGGCGGCGGGGGCGGCCTCACGCGTGTTCTGGCGTCAGGGCGATATCGGGGAATGGCAGCCTGAGGCACGGCCCGACCTGATCTTTTCCAACGCGGCCCTGCACTGGCTGCCCGATCATGCCGGGCTGTTCGCACGGCTGGCGGGGTTCCTGACGCCGGGCGGGGTGCTGGCGGTGCAGATGCCGGACAATTTCGCGGCCCCGTCGCACCGGCTGCTGGCGGATATGGCGGGCCGGGAACCGTGGCGTGAGGTCCTGACGGGCGCCCTGGACCATGGCACTGTGCTGCGGCCCGATGAGTATTGGCGCATCCTGCGCCCGTATTGCCGCAGCATCGATATCTGGCACAGCGATTACCTGCAGGTGCTGGAGGGGGAGGACCCGGTGCTGGACTGGGTGTCGGCCACGGCCCTGCTGCCGGTGACCAGCCGTTTGCCGCCCCATCAGGCGATAAGCTTCCATGCGGCCTATGGTGCCGCCCTGCGCGATGCCTATCCGGTGGAGGCCGATGGCAGTACCCTCTTCCCCTTCCGGCGTATTTTCATTCTGGCCCGGATTTAGGATAGTGGCTCCAGGGGCGCAGACGAGAGTGAGGCGGCGATGCCGTTGAATGTGCTGGAAGTGACGATCTTTGCAATGGTGCTGGCGGGGGGCAATGAACCGCTTGTCTGCACGCGCCAGCAAGGGACCGAGGAAATGGTACTCTGTTCCAACAAGCAGGTGGTGACCCTGGATGGGGATCGCATCACCTTCAAGGACGGAACCTCTGTCGTGAAGTTCCCGGATGGGACCCTGGCCTTCTCCAACGGTATCCGGTCCCATTGGGGCAGCGCCGGATGGGTACAGTTTTCCAACCGCGTCGCCGTGCGCCGCAACCCGGATAACAGCTTCAAGACCAGCACAGGCCTGATCTGCCGGGGGTTGAGCGAGGATAAGGCCAACTGCCAGAAGGCTTGACCGGATCTCCGCGATCTTTGGCTGCGGTGGTCCCTTTATTTCTGTTACCATACCGAGGGCGCGTCATGCGCCCTCACCGGATGGACCCTGTATCCATGGGCGAACGCACCAACGGCATTATCACCATCGTCGCCGGCCTGCCCGAGGCCAATGGCGTCAAGGTGGACGGTCACGCCTCTGCCAGCCGGCGGCGGGAGATCGCCGAACGGCTGCGTAAGCAGGGATGGTCCTATCGCCGCATCGCCGATGCGCTTTCAGTCTCATATGCTACGATTCAGGTCTGGCTGGATGACCCTCCGATTCGCGCACCGGTAGCGCCGCTGCCGGTTGCAGTCAACCCTCCCAGGCTTTCGGTCGTCGCAAGCACAGAACCTAGGATTTCCGCCACAACCTCTCCGATTCCCGCCCCAAATCATGCGGAGCTGATGGAAAAGATCGGCCAGTTGGCCGAGGAGCAGCGCCGTCAGGCCGAAGCGATGCAGGCGATGGAAAAACGTCTGCTGCGGACTCTGCGTGATGAAATCAAGGTCTTGGGGCAGAAACTGATGGAAACCATCAAAACCTTGAAGCCCAAGTCGAAAACCGCCCCGAAGGACCCTGCCTGAGACGGCCATAGGTTGAACGCCGGAACCCCTTGTTTCGCCAATATTCTGGAGATTCAGAATTTCATTGGGGTACTATGAATTACCGCTTCCGGAGAGGTCGGAAGCCATAGACCCGAATGGGCGACAAGGGGACTGTTGTGGTTTTGACCGCTGCCAAGTGCCGGTCTTTTTCACATGCTGCGACGGCGGCGATAATCCTGATTCTCGGCCTCGCGTTGAGCGGGTGCAGCAGCGGATTACCGACCATTGATACCCAACAAGTGAAGATTTCTGCGGCGATGGACGCCAATGCCGACGCGCCCGTCGCCGTCGATCTGGTCTTTGCCATGGATGAGGATGCGCTGGCCGCTGTTTCCAATCTGGCATCGGCGCAATGGTTCAAGGACAAGTCGCAGATCGTGCTGGCTTTGCCCACCGGTGTGCGTGTTCGTTCCTTCGAATTGTCACCGCAGCGCAACCTGCAATACACGATCACCCGCGATGAGGAGAAGGCCGTGGGCGCCTTCGTCTTCGCCGCCTACCCGACCCCCGGCACGCATCGCGCCCGTATCGACCGGTTGAAAAACCCGGTGGCCCGCCTGGGCCGCAGCGCCTTTTCCGTGGAAACAGGAAATTGATCATGGCCAAGGACGAAAAGCGCTTGAGCCAGCCTGTTCCCGATCCCGTGCAATGGCACGAGGGCATGCTGCTGTCGCCGCAGCATCTCCAGCAATCCTGGCTGCATGGCGAGGCGCAGCTGGCTTATCACCTGCGCCGTCTGTCGCCCTTTCATTACGGGGTGACACGGCTGGAGATCGACCGGGCGCAACTGGCGGCAGGCCGCCTGCGCATCATCGCGCTGGAGGCGGTGCTGCCCGACGGGCTTCTGGTCTGGTCCGACGGGTTTGAGGCTGAACTGGATTTCAATCTGGCCGCCGTGAAGGACAAGCTGCGGGTACCGCAGCGTCTGCATCTGGTGGTGCCAGAATATCATCCCGGTGCCGCCAAGCCGCGCGACAATCTGGCCCGCTGGGCGTCCTATGACAGCAGCGTGGTGGATGAGAATACGGGCCAGCAGGAAGTTTCGGTTCCGCGCCTGCGGCCACTGCCCCGTCTGTTGCTGGCCGACGATGTGCCGCCGCGCCATACGCATCTACCTATCGCGGAGATCGAATTCCGCAACCAGGGCTTCCAGCTGACCCCCTATCAGCCGCCGACCCCGGCCCTGGAACCCGATGACCCGCTGTCGCGCGAATGCCGCGATCTGGTGGCGAAGCTGCGGGAAAAGGCAACCTATGTCGCCGAAAGCCAGGGGCAGGAGGTGAACCGGGGCGAGGCGCGGTTCACCGTCATGTGTCTGGTGGCGGGCCTGCCGGCGCTGGAAACCCTGCTGCGCCTGCCGCAGGTGCATCCGTTTGATCTGTATATGGCGTTACAGACCGTGGCCGGCCATACCGCCGTACTGCGCCCCGCCATGACGCCGCCCCTGACCGAACCCTATGACCACGACAATCCAAGAGGCTGCATCGGGGCGCTGCTGGCCCAGATCGACGGGGTCGTGGAACTGGTATCCCAGGCCTTCTCCGCCATCAGCTTCCAACCCATCGCGGAGGGTTTCAAGCTGCGGATCGAGGAACAGTGGCTGACGAGGCAGGGGCTGGTCGTGGGTCTGCGCATGAAGGGCGGGCAGGGGCCTGCGGATGTGCTGGCCTGGTTCGACGCCGCGCTTATCGTGCCCGACGGGCGGGTGGAGGAACTGCTGTCCTACCGCCTGCGCGGTGCCATGCGCGCCGCCCTGCTGCCGGACGAGGCGGCGGGTTTTGCCACCAGCCGCGACATGGTTTTGTTCCGCATCGCCGAGGATGAGTATGTGAAGGCCGGCGAGATGCTGTTGATCGTCAATCCGCTGGACCGCTCGGCCACATCACGGCCGGGTGAGATACTCCTGTTCATCCCCGCCACCGCAGACGAAACATGAGCATCGCCCTGACAACACAGCCGCAGACGGAAGGGGCGCCCAACGGCGCCCTGTCGCTGCTGTCGATGTTCCAGGAATTCCATGCCGAACTGTCAGGCATCCGCAACGCCCTGTCGCTGGGCGACCGTATGGCGGAACAGGGGCAGCCGCTTCCCGACCCGGCACAGGTGGCGGTTCGTATCAACCGTCGCCTACATCGGCTGCTGGATACCCAGGCCGCCACCGCCATGCGCCTTGGCGGAAGGTTCGGGGTGGAGCTGTACCGGGAGGCGCAATATGTGATGGCCGCTCTGGCCGATGAGATGCTGCTGCATGGCGATGCCTGGGCAGGGCGGGAACATTGGCTGGACAATCTGCTGGAACTGTCGCTGTTCGGCACGCGGGTGGCGGGCGAGCGGGTGTTTCAGCGGCTCGACGCCCTGCTGGCCGGCCCGCCGCAACAGGAATATGAGCTGCTGTCGGTTTATCTAGCGGCCCTGTCGTTGGGTTTCCGGGGCCGGTATCACCGGCATCAGGATGAACCCATCCGTCGCCGCTACCGTCAGGGGCTGGCCGACCGTCTGGCGGAGGCGACGGGATATGCCGGACCGACGCCCTTCCTCTGCCCAGCCGCCTATGCCGCCACCGTGACCGAGGGGCGGGAGGTGCGGTTGCCGCATCTGCGGCCCTGGTTCTATGGATTGCTGATCGTCCTGGCCCTGCATACGGCGGTGGCGCATGGCGTCTGGTATGTCCGCACCTACCGGCTGGGGCCGCTGGCCACGCCGGTGACGGCGGAAAAGCCGGCGGCGGTGCCAATCGTTCCCGCCGGCAAGCCGGAGGCCGCACGATGAATATCGGGGCCTTCCTGGCGGAATATGGTTTGTGGGTGGCGCTGGGCTTGGGCCTGCTGGCCCTGGCTGTGCTGATCCTGGTGATCATGACCCTGAAACGCGGCAAGGCTGCGGCCAAGCCCGAGCAGTCCGCCGGGGCCGGGCCTGCCGCCGCTGCGGCCCCCGCCTCCACCGCCAGCCGCCATACCGGCACCGGCATGGCCTTCACCACCACCCTGCGCCGTCTGTCCGACTGGGCCGGGGTGAAGTCGCCCTACGCGCTGCCCTGGTTCTTGCTGATCGGGGAAGCGGGCAGCGGCAAAAGCTCGCTTCTGCACTCGGCCCGCGTTCCACGCCTGCTGCCGCTGGAAGAAACGCCGATCGGCAAGGACGCCACCTTGCACGCGTTCGAAGGCGGCATTGTCATCGATGCGCGCGGCGCCCTGATCATGACGGCGGAAGGCCGGCCCGGCGACCGTGACCGCTGGCGCGGGCTGACGCGGCGGTTGCTGGCGCACCGGCCGCAGCGCGGGCTGGACGGGTTGATCCTGACCATCCCCGTCAGCGACCTGACCGGCGCCGGTGCGTTGGGTCCGGACAGCCTGCTGGCCAAGGGCGACATCCTGCAGGAACGGCTGCTGGATCTGATGCGGCAGACGGGCCTGCGTCTGCCTGTCCATATCGTCGTTACCCAGTGCGACCGCCTACCGGGCTTTACCGATTTCTGGCAGATGCCGCCCGCCGGTGGCCCCGATACCATGCTGGGCTGGTCCCAGCCCCATGTCAGCGACCTGCCGTTTGAGCCGGCGGACATTGACAAGGCCATGGTGGACCTGACCCAGACGCTGTGGACCCATTATGTCAAGGCGGCGGCCGGGTTGGACAAGCCGGCCGATCCCGACGGGATGTTCAGTTTCCCGGCTTCCTTCGCGGCCATCGCTTCGCCATTGAAGACGATATTGGGGCGTGTCCTGCGCGTGCCCCCCTATCAGGAGGGGCATTTCCTGCGCGGCATCTGGTTCACGGGCGCACAGCCGGAACTGGAGCCTGCGCATCTTCTGGTCGGTGCAGCAGCGCCGGTGCCTGCCGCCGCCGGTACACCGCCGCCTTTGTCGGCGGCGCTGTCCAGCCTGCGGCCCGGTGCCGCTGCTGCCCCCGCGGCAGAAGAGGTGCCGCTGGACGTATCCCCCGCCAAGGTGATGTTCGTCACCGATCTTCTGGCCGAGAAGCTGTTCCGCGAGACCCGGCTGACCCGTCCCGCCCGCGCCGGCCTGATGGCCCGCACCCGGGGTGCCCGTATGGCGCAGCTGGGTCTGATGGGCGTGACGGTGGCGCTGGTTGTAGGACTTGTGCTGGTCGATGCCTCGCTGCGCCGGCTGGTCTCCACCCTGGAGCCGCCGCTGGAACTGATCCGCCGCGACATGGCGGCGGGGCAGGGGGAAACGTTCGATGTCGAGGCCGCACGCCAGCTTCTGACGGATTTCGAGGGGATCAGCAGGGGTTTTCTGTTCTACGGCCTTATCCCGTCTTCCTGGTCCGGGGATACGGAGGATGAGGTGGTGGCGGCCTTCGGGCGCGGTATCCACCATATCGTCCTGTCCTCGCTGCATAAGGAGTTGGAGGCCCGTTACCTGGACCTTGCCCGCCATCCGGGCGTGGAGAAGGCGGGGGCCGACGGCTATTACCTTCTCTCCGGCAGCGCCGATCTGAAGGTCATGGCCGATTTCGTGACCGATGTGAGCAAGCTTGACCGGCTGTCGGCCCAGTATCATGGCGTGACTAAGGGTCCCGTGGAAGGGCTGGCGGATCTGTCCAACAGCCTGTTCAAGACCAAGCTGGACGGCAATTTCGCGCATAATTCGCGGCTCTATCAGCTGGGCCTGGAATCGATCAAGCTGGACCATATCAGCGAGGATCACCCCCGCCGCATCCGCCCTGTGGTGGAGAAGATGTCGCGCGCCGTGCTGATGCGGCTGGGCCCGTCGGGGGAGATTGCGCAGCGTGCGGGCCGCCTGCGCGATGCCGTCGTCGATGTGCGACAGCCCCGGTCGGGCACCGATGTCGGCGCGCGCATGCAGGATATGGCCGATGCCCTGGTCGATGTGCGGCAGATGCTGGACGATCCCGGCTTCTTCTGGCTGGGCCTGCGCGACATCACCACCGACCCGATGCTGTCCGATCTGCTGCGCACCATGGACACACCCACCGTGGGCCGGGACATCCATGAACAGTTCGCCAATGATCTGCGCAATGCCCAGCAAAGCCTGCGCACCTATCTGACCGGCTTGAAGGATAATCAGGGCCAGCCTTTGTTCGTGCAGGTGACGGGGGGGCCGGGTCTGCGCCTGAACGATCATCTGGACGGGCTGTCGAAACATTTCCAGCCCGCACTGGCCCGTCCGTTCATGCGGGTGCGCCCGGCGGAGAAACTGGCATCCGCCCCGCCCGCCTTTTCCGGCCGGGGGATGAGTTGGGATAGCGAGCATCTGGCCCAGGCCATCGCTTACCAGCAATCGTACGAGGATTTCCGTATCACCGACCTGCCGCGCATCCCGTCGGAATTCCAGGGGGCGGCTGACCGCATGGCCCGCCAGCGGCTGGAGAACGCGCTGCGCGCGGAACTGGTCGCGGCACAGCGCCTGGCGGTAGAGGATAATGACGTCGATGATTATGGCGAAGCAGCCCTGACCAGCCAGATCCGCGACCTGTCCA
Source organism: Niveispirillum cyanobacteriorum (assembly GCF_002868735.1). Lineage (GTDB taxonomy): Bacteria > Pseudomonadota > Alphaproteobacteria > Azospirillales > Azospirillaceae > Niveispirillum > Niveispirillum cyanobacteriorum. The sequence continues at coordinate 2,836,450 of NZ_CP025611.1, forward strand.
ATGCACGAGAGCAGCTGATGGCGCTGCTGACCATCCTGTCGCAATACAAGATGGACCGCCTGCAGGCCGAACTGCGCCAGGTATTGCGCGAACAGTCCGGCAATTTGTTGCAGGAACTGGAGGAACTGGCCAGCACCCAGTCCTTCTATGAGGCGGCTGAAAGCTTCGAGGGCTGGGATGGCCAGGGATCGCCGCGGCCCGCCGGCTTCTACACCAGTGATGCCGTGGCCACGGCCCATTATCTGGATGGGATGCGCGGCCGCCTTGACATGCTGTGGGACAATCTGGCCGGGCCGCTGGAAGCCTTCATGACCCGGGGCGAGCTGGGTAGCGGCTGGCAGGATCCTGTCGTGCTGGGTTCCTGGCAGTCGCTGGGCCGGGAATTGCTGCAATACCGCGCCAAGGCACCGGGCAGCACGCTGGCGGCGTTGGAACAGTTCATCCGCTTCGACCTGGACGAGGTCCGGCTGGATAATTGCGAGAGCAAGCTGGCAGGGGCGGAGAAGGCGCAGTCGGGCGATTTCTTCATCTACCGCCGCGAACTGATCCGCCAGCAATTGCTGGAACGCTGCCAGAACCTGACGGGCGCGGCGGTGCAGGCCGATTACGGGCGGCTGGCGGAAACGTTCAATGCCAAACTGGCGGGTCGTTATCCCTTCACGCTGCGCGACAGCGATCCGGATGTGGCGGAGGAGGCCGATCCCGACGATCTGGCCCTGTTCCTGCGCGATTACGGCCCTATTGCCGACCGCCTGAACCCCATCCTGTCGGCGCGTGCCAAGACCAGTACGGACCTGCGTCCCGCCGCCCGGTTTGTGGAATCCATTGTGAAGATGCGGACCTTCCTGGCCCCCTTCGCGGCCCCCGATGCCGGCAAGCCGCCGGAGACGGGGGCCTATGAGGTGACCGCCGATTTCCGCGTGAACCGGCAACGCGAGCAAGGGGCCAACCAGATCATCGAATGGGTTCTGCAGGTGGGCGGCGGCCTGCTGCATAATGGGCCGGAACAGCAGGTTGCCACCTGGCGCCCCGGCGATCCGGTGGCCCTGCGGCTGCGCTGGGCCAAGGATGGGGCGGAGGTGCCCCTGGCGCTGGATGGCGGGCCGGGGGTGGAGGATCGGTCGGCGATCTTCGGTTACACGGGTCGCTGGGCGCTGCTGCGGCTGTTGCAGGACCAGAAGGCTGGCGACCAGGATGTGGGCAGGGGTGGCGATCCGCAGCCCCATCTGCTGCGCTTCACCATTCCCACCATTCCGGCGGGCAGCGATCCGCTGGGCAAGGCCGAGAAGGAAAGCCGCATCTATGTCCGTGTCGCCCTGGCGTCGGTGCCGCCCCCCGCAGAGGGTGGGGGCACGCCGGCCAAGCGCCGCCATATTCTGCCCTCCTTCCCCGTAGAGGCGCCGCCCTATGAAAATGCCAGCGTAGGGGGAGGCCGTTGATGAACGCTGCCCAGAGCAAGCCCCCCATCGATATCGAGGCGCTGCTGGCCGATATTCCCGGCGGTGATCCCGCCGGGGAGGATATCCGCTATGGCGCCGAACATGACCTGATCAAGGAGGCCCGGCGCGAGGATGCCGACCTGCCGCAGGGCGTGTGGAAGTCCGACCGCAAGCGTTCCGACTGGCCGGAGGTAATCCGGCTGGCCAAGGGCGTGCTGACGTCGCGCAGCAAGGATGCGCAGGTCGCCGCCTGGGCGTGCGAGGCCCTGCTGGGCCGGTATGGCATGCCCGGCATGGAGGCAGGGTTGAACCTGCTGGCCCGGCTGGTGGAAGGGCGCGGCCCCAGCCTGCATCCGCGTGCCGACGAGGATGGCGACCGGTCGCGTCTGGCCCTGGTGTTCGAATGGCTGAACAACCGGCTGGTGGTGATGGTCCTGACGCTGGCCGTCACCAACCCGCCCGCCGACCGCGAGGCAGGCCTGACCTTCGGTGACTTCCTGAACAGCCAGCGCCTGCAGGCCATGGGTGGCGGGAATGAGAGCAATGGCCGCCGATCAGGTGCCGCCCCCGTCACCTTGCAGCTGTTCAATGCCACGGTTCGTGGCACGGGAACTCCCTTCTACCGCGATCTTTACATCTCGCTGCGTTCGGCGGCGGCGGCGTTGGAGGGGTTGCGGGCCGCCCTGGACACCGAACTAAACGGCGATGCCCCGTCCATGAGCGAACTGGTGCAACGCCTGGGCGACATGACGCAATGGGCCCAGACCATCCTGCGTGAACGCGGGGAGGATCCAGCAATGATTGATGAGGAACAGGCGCCCCCCGAGGCGGAGGAGACCGTGCTGGAGCTGGAGGAGGAGGCGCCCACTGTCGGCGGCCACGCCCTCACTACCGCCGGTCCCATCGCATCGCGCCGCGACGCCTATCGCCAACTGGCCGAAATCGCCGATTTCCTGGCCAGGACAGAACCCCACAGCCCCACGCCCTACATCCTGCACCGCATCGTGCAGTGGCGCGATCTGCCACTGCCCGTGCTGCTGGGGGAGTTGAGCCGGGGCCGGAAGGACGTCGCCGCCATCTTTGAACTGGTGGGGGCGCCGGGTGATACCGGATAGAACCAAGGGGTCTCATTGGTCGAATAGTTTTCTCGATCAAAATCGCTTTAATTGAGTCCCGAGTGAGCGTGATTGTTGATATCTCTTCCAACTGACTGACGCGGCGGACCGATCACGTAACCGGGCGCCGGCTGCAAAAGGGGGTACACGATGGCTGATAGTACGCAGCACAAGCTGAGCCGGGTCCGCCCGCCGCGGGTCCAGATCACCTATGACGTGGAAACCGGTGGCGCGGTTGAAAAGCGCGAACTGCCCTTCATCGTCGGCATCATGGCCGATCTGTCGGGCAAGCCCGCCGAGGCCCTGGCCCCGGTCAAGGACCGCAAGTTCGTGGAAATCGACCGCGACAATTTCAACGAGGTGCTTTCCGCCGCCACCCCGCGCGTCACCCTGCGCGTGCCGAACCGGCTGGTGAAGGATAGCGATGAACAGCTGGGCGTCGAGCTGTCCTTCAAGCACATGGATGATTTCGAGCCGGTCGAGATCATGGAACGCGTGCCGCAGCTGAAGAAGTTGCTGGATGCCCGCAAGCGTCTGCGCGACCTGCTGACCAAGCTGGACGGCAATGACAGCCTGGATGCCCTGCTCTCCTCCGTCGTGAAGAGCACGGAAGAACAGGCCGAGCTGAAGAAGCTGCTGCAACCGCAGGCCTGAGCGCCGGCACCCGCTTGAAACAATTCCGGGCCGGCGCCCATGAAAGCGTGCCGGCCAAGCCGATGGAGGCTTTGCGATGCCCGATACTACATTGCTTGACAAGATCATTGTCGAGGGCAAGCTGGCGCGTGATGACAGCCAGAAGGAATTTGCCCGCGATCTGGTTGCCGAGTTCGTGAATTCCGTGCTGGCCGAAGAGGGTGGCACTGTCGGCAACGACGTTGTGGCCCTGATCAATGACAAGATCGCCGAGATCGACGATCTGCTGTCAGCCCAGCTGAACGAGATCCTGCACGATCCCGACCTGCAGAAGCTGGAGGCCACCTGGCGCGGCCTGTCCTTCCTGGTCTTCAACACCGAGACCAGCACCAGCCTGAAGCTGCGCATCCTGAACATCACCAAGGAAGAGCTGCTGAAGGACCTGGAAAAGGCCGTCGAGTTCGACCAGTCGGCGCTGTTCAAGAAGGTGTACGAGGAAGAGTACGGCACCTTCGGCGGCAACCCCTACAGCATGCTGATGGGCGATTACGAGTTCGGCCGCCATCCCAACGACGTCAAGCTGCTGGAACTGGTATCGAACGTCGCTGCCGCCGCGCATGCGCCCTTCATCTCCGCCGCCAGCCCGCGCCTGTTTGATATGGACAGCTTCACCGAGCTGGGCGTGCCGCGCGATCTGTCCAAGATCTTCGAGAGCATGGAGCTGGTGAAGTGGCGGTCCTTCCGCAACAGCGAGGACAGCCGCTATGTCAGCCTGGTGCTGCCGCATGTGCTGCTGCGCCTGCCCTATGGTCCCGACACCAAGCCGGTGGAGGGCGTGAACTTCGTGGAGGACACGGACGGTCGTGACCACAAGAAGTATCTGTGGGGCAATGCCGCCTATGTCCTGACCCAGCGTGTCACCGACGCCTTTGCCAAGCATGGCTGGACCGCGGCCATCCGCGGCGTTGAAGGCGGCGGCAAGGTCGAAGGCCTGCCCGCCCACACGTTCCGCACGGATGAGGGCGATGTCGCGCTGAAATGCCCGACGGAGATCGCCATCACCGACCGCCGCGAGAAGGAGCTGAACGATCTCGGCTTCATCTCGCTGGTCCATTGCAAGGGCACCGACTATGCCGCCTTCTTCGGCGGTCAGACGGCCAACAAGCCGCGCCAGTACAATACGGACGCGGCCAATGCCAATGCCCGTATCTCCGCCATGCTGCCCTATGTGCTGAACGCCTCGCGTTTTGCGCATTACATCAAGGTCATCATGCGCGACAAGGTCGGCAGCTTCATGACCAAGGACAATGTTCAGACCTTCCTGAACACCTGGATCATGGATTACGTGCTGGGCAAGGACGATGCCGGCCAGGAACTGAAAGCGAAGTATCCGCTGCGCGAAGCCCGCGTCGATGTGTTCGACGTACCGGGCAAGCCCGGCGCCTACCGCGCCACCGTGTTCCTGCGGCCGCATTTCCAGCTGGAGGAACTGACCGCCTCCATCCGCCTCGTCGCCGAACTGCCGGCGCCGGCTGCCTGATCCCTGGGGAACCGGCCGGGTCTTCTGGCCGGTTCCGCCCTGTCATAGACCGAACAGACATCGAGACGGAGAGCGGCCATGGCCGGCAATATGTTCCTGAAGTTGACCACCCCGGATATCAAGGGTGAGTCGACCGACAGTTCCCACAAGGAAGAGATCCAGGTCCTGTCCTGGAGCCATTCCTTCAACCAGCCCACCTCGCCCACCCGCAGCAGTGCGGGCGGCGGCACCGTGGAGCAGGCGAACCACTCCGACTTCTCCTTCACCAAGTACATCGATGCGTCGACCGACGACCTGCTGAAAATGTGCTGGAGCGGCAAGCACATCCAGAAGGGCGTCTTCTCCGCCTACCGGTCCAACGGCGATAACAAGCCGGTGGAATATCTGGTGATCACGATGGAGAAGATCATCGTCTCCAACGTGTCCATCGGCGGCGGCACCGGCGACATCCCGACGGAGACGATCACGCTCTCCTACGGCACTGTCGAGTACAAGTACATCCCGCAGAAGGAAGATGACGGCACGGGCGAGGGCGCCCAGCCGGTCAAGCACGACCTGATCAAGCAGGAAGTGTCTTAATGCCAGTTCCCGGTGATCGGTACCGATCACCGGGCCTCAATCGCCGGCGCCGCCATCCGGCGGCTTGGCTACGCCGCACGTGCGGCGCGGCGGCAGTCGCCGCCGTCCTGTCCCCGGCAAGGGTATGCCGGGGACAGGGTCGAGGCCAGATGCGGCAATCGGGGGTGCCCGGATGTTGGGTGCCGCCCCGACGGGAGGATGCATGGTAACGGGTCCCCGCCTGATGCCAAGTGTGGCCGCGCCGCTGTTCGACCGGCTGGTCGATACGGAGGATGCGGCAGGTGCGCAGTCCATGCTGGACCGCGACGGGCTGATCCTGTCCATCGCGGGGGAGATTTCGCTGCTGCTGAACACACGCTGCCCGCGCCCGCGCGAGGTGATGGCGGGACGTCGGCGCACGACCCTGGATTACGGCATTCCTGATCTGTCAGGTTTCCAGCCCTTCGACAGCACGTCAGAGGCTGCCCTGGTGACCGAGTTGGAGATGGCGATCGCCAGCTTCGAACCCAGGCTGCTGTCGCCACGTGTGCATGTGTCGCGCCTGACGCCCGCCCTGAAGGAAGCGTTCCTGACCGAATGGTCGCAGCGCGCCGCTTCGCTGCCACCCAATCAGGGGCTGCGCCGGCAGGGGGCCTGGTTCACGGTGCTGCCGCCCGAACATGACCGCCGGGCCCTGCTGGTGGAGATTACGGGTTCCATCCGGCTGGATGACCGCATCGAGCCGGTCAGTTTTCCCGTGCTGCTCCCTAACGCCTCGGGAGGTCGCAATGCCGCGTGACGAGGCCGAGGCCCTGTTCGCGGCCTATGAACGCGAACTGATGTATCTGCGCAACGAGGGGGCGGAGTTTGCCCGCACCTATCCGCGCGTGGCGGGGCGGCTGGATTTCAACGGCCATGAAAGCCGTGACCCGCATACCGAACGGCTGCTGGAAAGCTTTGCCTTTCTGACGGCCCGCATCCAGCGCACGCTGGATGCGGAATTCCCGCTGATCCCGTCAGCCCTGCTGGATACGCTTTATCCCGCCCTGACGGCCCCGGTGCCCAGTGCCGCCATCGCGCATTTCGAGGTGGACCCTGGTCAGGCGCGCGCCGCACAGGGGTTCCACCTGCCCGACAATATTGCGCTGCATGTTGAAAGCCCCTCACACGGGCTGACCTGCCGCTTCAACACTTGTTACCCGGTGAAGCTGTGGCCGGTTCAGGTGGTGCGGCAGGAGATGCTGCGACCGGAGAAGTTCCCGTTCCTGGCGCGGCTTGGCGGTGCCGCCATCTGGCGGTTGCGGCTGCGGGCGCAGGGCAACCTGACCTTCGCCGACATGCAGCCCGACCGCCTGCGCCTGTTCCTGGACGGGGAGCCGGCGGTGGCGGGGCAATTGATGGAAATGCTGCTGGACCAGTCGCGCGCCGTCGTTCTGGCCCCGGCCACGGAAGGCGGGGAACCGACCGCCACCTTGAAGCGTGATTGCCTGTCGCCTGTCGGCTTCGCGCCGGATGAAGATTTGCTGCGCTTTCCGGACCATGCGCATCAGGGCTATCGCCTGATCCGGGAATATTTCGTGTTTCCGCAGAAATTCCTGTTCCTGGACGTGGATTTCAAGGATGCGGACGGTAATCCCGCCACCTGGCCCAAGGGCGCGGAGGTGGATCTGTTCTTCCTGTTGGATCAGCAGCCGGAACGGGCGGAGCGGCTGGAGCGGGTGACGGTGCGCCTGAACTGCGCGCCCATCATCAACCTGTTCCCCAAGACCAGCGAGCCGCTGCGTCTGGATCAGACACAGTCGGAATACCGCCTGCTGCCCGACAGCCGCTGGGAGCGTTCCACGGAAATCCATTCGATCCAGAAGGTGTCCGCCGTCATGAACCGGGCGGATGAGACGGCTTTGGTGCGTCCCTTCTTCTCCTACGATCATCTGGCGGTACGGGCCGCACCCGATTGTTTCTGGATGGCGCGGCGGCGGCCCACGGTGCGGGCCGACATGCCGGGGACGGACATGTTCCTGTCCTTCGTCGATCTGGCGCTTGACCCGTCGCTGCCGCCCACGCGCACCCTGTTTGCCCACACGCTCTGTACCAACCGGGGCATGGCCGAACAGCTGCCGCCCGACACGGTCCTGAACCTGGAGGTGGATGCGCCGGTCAAGCCGGATGGTGTGCGATGTCTCACCCGGCCCACACCGCAGATCAGCGCGCCCGAGCAGGGCGAAACCCTGTGGCAGCTGGTGTCAGCCCTGACCCTCAACCATCTGTCGCTGGCCGATGATGGCAGCGGGTCGGCCCTGCGTGCGCTCAGGGAGATCATGGTGCTTTATGGCGATGGCTGTGGTGCCGCCGTGCATCAGCAAGCAGCCGGCATGACGGCCCTGTCGTCGCGCCCCGTGACACGCCGGCTGGGGGATGAGGCCTGGCGCGGCTTTGTGCGGGGCACGGAAATCAGTCTGACCATCGATGAAAGTCAGTTCGCGGGCGGCAGCGCCTATCTTCTGGCCAGTGTCCTGGACCGGTTCCTGGCGCTCTATGGACGTGTCAACAGTTTCAGCCAGCTGGTGCTGAAAAGCGTGCAGCGTGAAGGGGTGTGGAAGCGATGGCCGGCGCGGGTTGGCGAACGGAACATTCTCTGATCAGCCAGCTCAGGTCGAACCCGGAATGGTTCGACCTGTATCAGGCGGCCTTGATCATGGAACGCGACGCCGCGCGCGGCGGGGCCGCACCTGTGCCTGTGGGCGAGGGGGCCGATGCCGGGCAGGAAGCCATTCGTTTCCATGCCAGCCTGCGCGCGCGTCCGTCTGCCGACCCGCTGGAACGGATCGACCGGCGGGAAATGCCGTCGGGGCGCACGCGGTTCCGGGCGAAGATCAATTTCCTGGGCCTGGGGGGGCCCTTCGCCCCTCTGCCGCCGCCGGTATCGGAACTGCTGGCCGACCGGGTGCGGGCTGGCGATGCCGCCATGCGCGATTTCCTGGACCTGTTCAACCACCGGCTGGCTAGCCTGCTGGTACGGTCGCGCCGCGCGCACCGGCCGGATGTGACCGGCAAGGCGCCGTGGCGTACGGGCATGGCCGACTGGCTGGCTGCACTCTGCGGGCTGGGGGTGGAGCCGCTGCGCCGTCGCCTGTCAGTGCCCGACCGGTCGCTTTACCGGCACACAGGCCTGCTGAACCGGCCCGTGGCCAGCCAGCACGGGCTGGAACGGCTGCTGATGGTGCATTTCGCGGTGCCGGTGCGGGTGGAGCCGCTGACCGGCGACTGGATGGAACTGGAGCCGGAGGACCGTACGCGCCTGGGCGATAAGGGCGATAATGCCAGGCTGGGCATCGGTGCTGTCCTGGGCGGACGCGTCTGGGACCAGGGGGCGGGGATCACGGTGGAACTGGGTCCGCTGGACCTTGCCACCTTCCGCGCCTTCTTGCCGGGTGGGGATGCGGCCCGGGCGCTGGCCGATCTGGTGGCCCTGCATGCGGGCCCCGAATTGGGCATCACCTTGCGCCTGCGCCTGAAGGCAGAGGAAGTACCGGCGGTAGAGTTCAAACCCGACCGCCAGGACCGTGTTCTGGGCCGCACCGCATGGCTGCCGGCGCGCGAAAAGCGTGAAGTGGTTCTCACCCAGCGGTTGGTGTGAGGGGGCCATGCTTCGCGCTTTGACGGGTACCAGGGCTGGGGTAGGATCAGAGGTCTGGCGGACAGGTTGGACCAACCGGGGGACAAGGTCATGGCCGGGACAGTGATACAGGGACGGTTCGGGGCCGGCGGCGCCAAGCTGCCGGGAACGCTGGGCGGGCTGACGGCTGGCGGGCCTGGGCATGTCCGTGTCGTCATGGCATCCGGCGGGCATGGCAGTGGTCATCCCGGCGCCCAGCAATTGCCCCCCGGTCTGATCCGGCCCGGCGGTGGCGGCAGGCCCCTGCCCGAACGCGTCCGCGGCCAGATGGAAAGCTTCTTCGGGACCGATTTCTCCGACGTGCGGGTTCATGTCGGGTCGGAGGCGGCCAGCATCGGTGCGCTCGCCTTTACCATGGGTTCCAGCCTGTATTTCGCACCCGGCCAGTATAATCCCGACAGTCCGCAGGGTCTGGCCCTGCTGGGCCATGAACTGACGCATGTGGTGCAGCAGCGGCAGGGGCGGGTGCGCAACCCGTTCGGCAGCGGCATCGCCGTCGTCCAGGATTTGCATCTGGAGGCAGAGGCCGACCGGATGGGTGCGCGTGCCGCCAATCATCGTGTGTCGGAAGCCGTGCAGGCCAAGCCGGCGCCGGGTCTGGTACCGCGCGGGGCCGGTGTGCCGCGTCCGGCCCAGCCCAAGGCGCCGAAGGCCCCTGATGCCGGCGGTTACCGTCTGATCGTCGGCGGCTATCTGCATCAGGAGAAGGGTTTGCCCGATGGTATGGCGGGCCATGGTTTCGTGGCCATTGAGAAGCCGGGCGGCGGGCGTCAGTCCTTCGGCTTTTCCCCCGCCGGCTTCTCCAACATGGATGCCAGACGCGACCTGGGCAAGCTGACGGCGGGTGTGCCGGGCCGGGTGCATGATGATGCCGCCGCCTTCACCAAGCCCGGTGTGCGCACCCGTTCCTACGCCATAAGCCGCGAACAGGCCGAACAGGCCATGGGCAAAGTGGCCGAATACCGCAAGGGCGCGCAGTTCAGCCTGGCCCGTAAGCAATGCAGCAGCTTCGCCATGGATGTGGCACGGGCGGCGGGCGTGGATGATTTTGCCGGCGCGAAGGTGAAAAGCCCGCGTGAGTGGTACCGGAAGATTTGAGGTGGAATGGCCCGGTCTATGTCTGGGGTGCCCTTCGACATTCGCCTCAGCCATTCTACAAGACCAGACACTGACCGTCTGATGCGCTTCGTGCGTCGAACGTCACAGAGTGACGTTGGTCCTTTTGCCGATCTTCTCGATCACCACCCGTTCGCAGACGCCCATATGCTTCAGCATGAAAAGCGCCTGGAAGGACTTTTCTGCCGCCCCTGTGACCTTCGGGCGGTAAAGCTTTTTCACGCGAAGGGTTCCGATCTGAAAATAGACGGTATGGGTCATGCCGGACATGTCCTTGACGCCAATGCCCGACTCGTAAAGCCGGGCCAGTTTTTCGGCGCATCCCTCGTCTTTGCCACTGGTGCCTTGATCGCTGGAGCAGGGGCTGGAGGTGATATAGAGATCGAAGCGTACACGGCTCTGGGGACAGCCAAGTTCTATCCAGCGCTGCGGAACCAGACTGGTGACATAATCTTCGGCGTGATTATGTTCATCATCGACCAGATCCTCGCCAACCAAATCCTCATAAGTTGCGGATGGCTTATAGCTCTGGGTGATAACGGACTGGGTAGGGGTGAAATTCACCTGGGCAAAGGTGCCGAACCCGGAATTGATCTGGTTGTTGTTGAGCTGACCACTTGTGGTGCCGCTGAACATTGCCTGCGCGACAGGTGTCGTGCCGCCCCAGCGCGTGGGGGCAATCGGTGGCGGGGCATGCCGACATTTCGGCCCGCAAGGCTCCGCCTTCAACTGCAGGGGCGCCGAGGAAGCAGTCTTTCCCGGCCATGTCACGGGCGGCGGCGCCACCGGCGGGCGGGAGCCGGCGCCGAGAGAAGGATGAGCCATCTTCGGCTGGATACCCACGCCCGGATGAGACCGGGTTCCGCCGGTGGTTGACGGTAGGCTGCCGAACTTCGTTGGAGGTGGTTTGGCCACAGGAATGCCTCCAGAAATTTCTGAATGCCACCATGCCTTCAATATACGGTAAATACAATCCTGGCGCGTAAGGGCGACGGACTTCCTGTCGCGTACTGCCCCGAGGCTTGTTTGCCTTCTTTCGTGCCAACCGGGTCGGCTGACCTTTGCGCCTTCCCATTGCATCCATTAGGATCACGCGATCCCGCAGAAGGCTGGAATCTCTCATGTCCTCCATCGCCACCCTGATCGCCCGCCTGAACCCCCTGACCAAGCGGGCCATGGAGGGGGCCGCACAGCTCTGTCTGGCCCAGACCCATTACGCCGTGGAGGTGGAGCATCTGCTACTGAAGCTGGTGGAGCGGGGGGAGGGCGATCTGACGCCCGTGCTGCGCTATTACGGTGTCGATGCGGGGGCGTTGCAGAAGGAGCTGACCACCGCACTGGATCGGCTGAAACGCGGAAACAGCCGCACGCCGGCCTTTTCCGACCATGTGGTGCGGCTGCTGCAATCGGCCTGGCTGGTGTCGTCGCTGGAACTGGGGGCCACCCAGGTACGCTCGGGCGCCATCCTGAAGGCGCTGCTGGACGATGATGCGCTGCGTGGTCTGCTGCTGGAGCCGGTGCCGCTGCTGACGAAAATTCCGCGCGGGCGACTGGTGGAGGATTTGAAGGAACTGGTGCGGGGCACGGCAGAGGATGCGGGCAGCGGGGGCGGGGCGCCTTCTGCCCCGGTTGCCGCCCCTGCGCCGAAGCCGGCCATGATGCAGGGTGCGGCACCGGCTGCCCCGGCGGGGGTGAAGCTGGCGGGTGGGCCGACGCCGGGGCTGGATGCCTATACGATCGACATGACGGCTCAGGCACGGGCCGGCAAATCCGATCCCGTGGTGGGGCGTGAGCCGGAAATTCGGCAACTGGTCGATGTGCTGATGCGCCGGCGCCAGAATAACCCGATCCTGACGGGCGATCCCGGCGTGGGCAAGACGGCGGTGGTTGAAGGGTTCGCACAGCGCGTGGTCGAAGGGTCGGTGCCCCCGCCGCTGCGCAATGTCCGCGTCCTGTCGCTGGATCTCGGGCTGTTGCAGGCCGGTGCCGGCGTGCGGGGTGAGTTCGAGAACCGCCTGAAACAGGTGATCGAGGAGGTGGCGGCATCGCCCCAGCCCATCATCCTGTTTATCGATGAGGCGCACAGCCTGATCGGGGCCGGCGGGGCGGCGGGGCAGGGCGATGCGGCCAATCTGCTGAAACCCGCCCTGGCGCGTGGTGAGCTGCGGACCATCGCGGCCACCACCTGGGCCGAATATAAGAAATATTTCGAGAAGGACCCCGCCCTTGCCCGCCGTTTCCAGGTGGTGAAGGTGGAGGAGCCGGATGAGAAGAACGCCATCGCCATGCTGCGCGGGCTGGTGGCCAAGCTGGAGGCCCATCACGGCGTACGTATCCTGGATGAGGCGGTGTCCGACGCTGTGCGCCTGTCGCATCGCTATATCACCGGACGGCAATTGCCGGACAAGGCCATCGGGGTGCTGGACACGGCCTGTGCCCGTGTCGCCATCGCCCGCAGCGGACCGCCGCCGCAGCTGGAGGCGGCACAGCGCCGCCGCAAGCTTCTGTCCGATGAAATTGCCCTGCTGGGCCGGGAATCGGCGCTGGGCCGCGACCATGCCGACCGGATTGATACGCTGTCCGATGAACAGGCCAAGGCCGAGGAGGAGGAAGCCCACCTGCAGCAGCGCTGGCAGCAGGAGAGCGATCTGGCAGGACGGGTGCGCGACCTGGAGGGACAGTTGGCGGGCGGTGGCCTGAACGGCGCGGATTTCACGCGGGTGAAGGCGAAGCTGGACGGGTTGCGGCTGGAGCTGGAGCAGTTGCAGGCCACCGACGCCATGGTGCCGCTGTCGGTCGATCACCGGGCCGTGGCGTCGGTCGTGTCGGGTTGGACCGGCATTCCTGTCGGCCGCATGCTGACCGACAGCATTGCCGTGGTGCGCAACCTGCGCGCCAAGCTGGGTGAGCGGGTGGTGGGGCAGGAAGCGGCCCTGGACGCCATCACCAAGCGTATCAGCACCTACTACGCCTCTCTGGCCGAACCGGGAAAACCCACGGGCGTGTTCCTGCTGGTAGGGCCCTCGGGCGTGGGCAAGACGGAGACGGCGCTGGCGCTGGCCGAAACCCTGTTCGGGGGCGAACGGTCCGTTATCACCATCAACATGTCGGAATATCAGGAGGCGCACAGCGTTTCCGGCCTGAAGGGCGCGCCGCCGGGCTATGTCGGCTATGGCCGTGGCGGCGTGCTGACGGAGGCGGTGCGGCGCAACCCCTATTCCGTGGTCCTGCTGGATGAGGTGGAGAAGGCGCACCCAGACGTGCTGGAGCTGTTCTATCAGGTGTTTGACAAGGGCATGCTGGAGGATGGCGAGGGCATTCTGGTGGATTTCAAGAACACCGTCATCTTGTTGACCAGCAATATCGGTTCCGACGCCATCATCGACCGCGCCCGCCGTTCCGGCCCGCTGCCGGGGCCTGACGTTCTGGAGGCCTTGATCCGCCCTGACCTGCTGCGCCATTTCAAGGCGGCCTTGCTGGGCCGGATGGTGGTGGTGCCCTATCTGCCGCTGGATGAGGGGCGGTTGCGGGAGATTGTGACCTTGAAGCTGGCCCGTATTCAGCGCCGGATGGATGATGCCTATCAGGCGGAATTGAGCTGGGATGACAGTCTGGTGGCCCATGTCCTGTCGCGCTGTCAGGCGGTGGAGTCCGGCGCCCGTGCCATCGATCAGATACTGACCAACGGCCTGCTGCCACAGATGTCGGCCACCATCCTGGACCGGCTGTCGATGGGGGAGACCATCGACATGGCGCATGTGACGGTGGCTGACGATGGTGACATTCGCATCCAATTCGACCGACCGGCGGCCCGGCGATGAGCGACGCTGATCAGAAGCAAAGCGGCCAGTCGCTGTCGATCACGACGCCGCTGGGCGCCGACAAGCTGATCCTGCGCGAACTGACGGGGCGGGAGGGGATCTGCGAACTGTTTCAGTTCGACATCACCGCCATTGCATCCGATGCGGCGCTGGACATGAGCAAGGTGGTCGGCAAGTCGGTCACCGTCACCCTGACGGGACCGGACAGCACCAAGCGCTATATTAACGGTATCTGCGTGCGCGCCGTGCAGATGGAGAAGACCTATTCCCTGCAACTGCGCCCCTGGCTGTGGCAACTGGGCCTGACGGCGGACTGCAAAATCTTCCAGGACAAGTCCGTGCCGGAGATCGTGAAGGCGGTATTCGGCGATCTGGGCTTTTCCGATTTCAAGGACAGCCTGACCGGTAGCTACACGGCGCGCGAATATTGCGTCCAGTATAATGAAACCGCCCTGGATTTCGTCTGCCGCCTGATGGAGGACGAGGGGATCTTCTGGTTCTTCACCTTCGCCGACGGGACGCACACCCTGGTCCTGGCCGATGATGCCAGCGCCCATAAAGACCTGCCGGTACTGGCGACCCTGCCCTATCTGCCCCTGCCATCGGGCAAGGAATGGCTGGAGGATGACCGGGTCGACAGCTTCCTGCTTGAGACCGCGATGGTGCCGGGCAAGTACCAGACAGACGATTATTTCCTGGAAACGCCGTCGACGGAGCTGAAGGTCAATGTTGCCGGCACCGGCAGCCTGCAGGTCTATGAGTATCCCGGTGGCTATACCAAGAAGGATGCGGGCGACGCGCGCGGCAAGGTGCGGCTGGCAGAGCTGGAGGTCGCGGCCAAGCGGGCATCGGGGTCTTCCACGGTGCGCGGCGTGGCGGCGGGGTTGAAATTCACCCTGTCGGGCCATCCGCGCAGCGATGCTAATGCCGCCTATGTCCTGCACGGGGTCAGCCATTCGGTCAGCCTCGGCGGCTATTCCAACAGTTTTGAGGCGCTGCCCGCCGACACCACCTTCCGGCCCGCCCGCCGCACCCCGCGCCCCCGCATTCCCGGCACCCAGACGGCCATTGTGGTGGGTAAGTCGGGGGAGGAGGTGTGGACGGACAAATTTGGCCGCATCAAGGTGCAGTTCCACTGGGATCAGGTCGGCAAGAAGGACGAAAACTCCTCCTGCTGGGTACGGGTGGCCCAGGGTTGGGCCGGCAAGAACTGGGGTGCCTTCTTCCTGCCGCGCGTGGGGCAGGAGGTGGTGGTCAGCTTTCTGGAGGGCGACCCCGACCGCCCGCTGGTCACCGGTTCCGTCTATAATGGCGAACAGCAGGTGCCCTACACCCTGCCCGACGACCAGACGAAAAGCACCATCAAGACCAACACTTCCAAAGGTGGCGGTGGCTATAACGAGCTGCGGTTCGAGGATAAAAAGGACAGTGAAGAGATTTATCTTCAGGCCCAGAAGGACATGAAAGTCCTGATTAAAAACTCCCGCACCACCACGATCAACGAGGCCGACGACACCCTGACGCTCGACAAGGGCAACCGCGCCACCACCATCACCAAGGGCAATGACACCCTGACCATCACCGAGGGTGATCGCACCTTTTCGGTGGCCAAGGGCAAGGAAACCTATGGGGTGAAGGGGACCCGCGCCATTACCGTCGAAGGGGGGGAGACCAAGACCAACAAGGACAAGGTCACCTGGAAAGTCAGCGGCGATTTCTCGCTCAAGGTTGACGGCAATATCACCATTGAGGCGGGGGGATCGGTGACCCTGAAATCCGGCACAGGCCTGACGGTGCAATCGGGTACCAGTATGGATTTGAAGGCGGGAACGGCATTGACGGCCAAGGCATCGACCGATGCCAAGGTGCAGGGCCTGAACGCCACGTTGCAGGGCGATGTCGGCGCCACGGTCAAGGGATCCGCCACGGGCACCATTGATGGCGGCGGCATGCTGACCGTCAAGGGTGGCCTGGTGAAGATCAATTGAGGGGGGCGGTGATGGACGAACAGCAGCAACCCGCCCCGCCGCCCGAACCGCCGGTAGCCATGGAGGACCGGGACGAGGCCGGGACCGTCCGTCGCCGCTATACTATGGAAGGTGGGGTGCTGCAGGGCGCGATGGAAACGTTCGACGCCGATGGCGTTCCGGAAACGCGGATGAGCTTTCATCAGGGCACGCTCCACGGCCCGTCCACCATCTTTCAGGCGGGACGACCGGCGGTACAGATGTCCTATGTCAACGGCCTGCTGCAGGGGGAGGTGCGCAGCTTTGATCCTGCCGGGCGGTTGACGGCGGTGACAAGCTTTGTCGGCGGCAAACGGTCGGGCGACAGCCAGATTTTCCGGCCCGATGGCACCCTGTTTCGACGTGAAAGCTGGCAGGATGATCAGATGCATGGCCCGGTGGAGGAGTTCAATCCCGATGGCAGCCTGCTGCGCCGGTCCACCTATGTCGCCAATATGCTGCATGGCGAGGTGCTGACCTTCGGGGCGGCCGGCACGGAGCCAGAACGGGTAATCTTCGACAAGGGTCTGGCACAGGGGCCGTTGGCGCCGCTGGCGGGGCCGGCGCCCAAGGCCGGGTTGCGGCAGCGTTTCTTTGGCAAGAAAGGCGGGTAAGGCATGGGACAGCAGGTCGTGATGGGCGCCCTTTTGCAATGCACGATGGGGGCGGCGCCCAGCAGCATGATGGTGCTGCCCGCCAATTGCACAATGGCCTGCAACATGCCGGCGGCCAACATCATGGATTATGTGCCCATGATGAACATCATGCCGTTCGGTACCTGCATCTCGATGGCCAACCCGATGGTGGCAGCGGCAACGGCGGCGGCGCTGGGCGTGCTGACGCCCATGCCCTGCATTCCCATGACGGTGGCGCCCTGGGTCGTGGGGGCGCCGACGGTGCTGATCGGCAATATGCCGGCGCTGAATAACTCATCGAAATGCATGTGCGCCTGGGGCGGGTCGATCGCCATTAACTTCGCAGGTCAGGCGACCGTGCAGGTCCCATGACACTGACTGCCACCGGTTGAGTCAGGACCCCAGTTCCCCTATCATCCCTGTTGATACACCAGCCCGAGGACCGCATGTCCGGCCACGCTGCGCGCAAGCCCCCGATCCCAGCCCGTCCGGCCCTGCCGGCGGGGCCGGGTGCCGCCGTGGCGCAGCGGTTGAAGACGTTCGAGGCGCTGCGTCCCGGACCCAGCGGTGGCCAGCAGACGGCGACGGCAGGCGATCCCCTGGTGCGTGCCACGGCCGACAGGTTCCAGGTGCGCGACAGCGGGCGCGGCGTCATGGTCCGGCCCAACGGTACCTATAATTTCGTGCGGGTCACAGGGGAGACGCAGGCCAAGGCGGAAACGCTGGTTTCGTCCAAGGTAGGCCATGCCGCCATCGCCGCCGGGCGGCCCGTGCTGTATGCCGGGACGGCCCGATTCGATAATGGCGCGCTGGAATGGTGGAGCAACTATTCCGGCACCTATCAACCCATGGCTGCGTTCAAGGGACAGGCGGGATTGCCTGTGGAGCGGTTCCAGCCCTGGCAGAAATTGCAGATGGGCGGGGTGGGCATGCAGCGCGGCACCTTCCTGGATCGCCGCGACCCGTCCGCCCCCACGGCCCCGGAAAAACCCGCTGCCCCGGCCAAGCCCACGGCGGCGCCGGCCCCTGCCGCCGCGAAGGAAGGGCCTGCCGCCCGGCCCGCTGTGAAAGTCGCCGCCGCGACACCGCCGGCCCCGGTAAAGTCCGCGCCGGCCCCGATAGCGGCCAAGCCGGCGGTGTCCGCTGCCGCCCCGGCGCCGTCGGCACCCGTGCCGCCGACCGCAGCACCCGCCCCGGCGGCAGCACCGGCGCAGGCGAAGATGGCGCGGGCCGGCATGGCCCCGCCGCCCGTGCGCTGGTCCGGGTTGCCCCGGTGACGCGCGGTCGTCTGATCCTCATCCTATCCGGTATCCTGCTGTTCGGTCTGCTGACCTTTGGCATCGGCCTGCTGGTCGGGCTGAACATGCCGGTACCGTCCGCTGCACCCGCCGGGAAGCCGCCGACTTTATCGCAAGCGGCCAAGGCAACGGAAGCGAAGGCCGATTCGGTGCCAGGTGCTACTGCGGGGCCGGCGGACACAGCGCCCAAGGATGCCCCGGACGCGGTGGCGCCGACCAAAGGCACCATTGTGGACCCGCCCCCCATCATTCCCGTCGGACCGCCGCCGCCCATGGTAACCGACGTCACCAGTGCCGCTGATCCCCAACAGCCCGTGTCATCGCCGCTGATGGGACCGCTGGCGGCAGAGGCCGCGACACCGCCCCCACCGCCGCCCCCGCCACAGCCGGCGGTACCGGCACCGCCCCCCTCCACCCGTATCCTGGCGGTACAGCTGGGCCGGTTCACACGCCAGGACAGCGCCACGGTCTTTGCCAAGCGTCTGACGGAAAAGGGATACCGGCCCCAGATCGTCATGGCCGACTATGCCGGCATGCCGCCCTGGTATCTGGTCACCCTGGCCCCACAGCCGGACGAGGCGACGGCCAAGCGCGTGGCAGGGGAGATGTCGGCCCTGCTAGGGATTGAGGTCATCGTCATCAGCTGGGCCGCACCGCCCGCTAAGTGATCAGGCTGCGATCCCCGCCGGCAGGGCGATGCGGATGCGGGTTCCCTGGCCGTTGTCGGGGCGGTCCGCCGACAGGCGTCCGCCATGGCGGCTGGTCAGCAGGGTGGCGAGGTACAGGCCCAGGCCCAACCCGCCGACACTGGCCGTCAGCGGATCGCCACCGCGCAGGAAGGGGCGGCCCATGCCCATCACCACTTCCGGCGGCAGGCCCGGCCCATCATCAACGATGCTGACCACCACCTCCCCCGCCGGCGTCGCCTCCCCATCGATGCGGACATGGCTATGTTCGGGCGTGTGGGTGACGGCATTGTCCAGCAGGGCGAACAGGATCTGACGCAAGGCCAGCGGGTCGGCCTTCACGATCAACCCGTCGGGCACATGGTTTTCCACCGCCGTGCGGCGATGCTGTGCCCGCACCCGCGCCTGTCCGGCCACCCGCCCCACCTCTTCGCGCAGGTCCAGCGGTTCCGGGGTCAGGGCGTGGCCCGTTTCGGCCTCTGCGCAGGCCACGATGCTTTCCACCAGTTCCAGCAGATGATGGCCAGCGGCCGAAATCTCCCCGGCATAATCGCGCACCCGGTCCGCCGGCATGGGCAGGGTTGGGTCGCCCAGCATGTCTGCAAAGCCGATGACGGCGTTTAAGGGTGTGCGCAACTCATGGCTGACCGAGGAGAGGAATTGGCTTTTGGCGCGTTCCAGCGCGCGGCTTTCGATGCCGGCCTGTCGCATCGCCTCGGCTGCTGCCTCGCGTGCGCCAAGCGCCTCTGTCGTCCGGTCGGCCAGACGGCCTACCAGGAACCGGACCAGCAGGAACAGCATCATCCCCGTCACGCCGACATAAAACAGGCCCTTTGCGGTCTGAAAGGCCGACAGTTCGGTCACGTCGCCGAACATGGCCTTGGCCGCCTGATCGGAAAAGACGATCCACAGGGACGAAACGGCGACAAATGCAAAGGCCACCCGAAAGGCCGCCTTGTTGGGCGCGGATGCCAGCCAGCGTACCGTGTCCATGGGCGCCTCCGCGCATCAGGGCAGCGAACAGGAAAGAGAGCATAATCCACAATGGCCGGGTGAAGAAAGTGTATCGGTGGACACGCGTAGCGCGACCTTCTCGTCTGTCTGGACCCGCAGGGTATGGTGCCTGTAGGCTGCGCCCCCATGACTGACATCCGCCCTACCGATCCCAATGTCCTGCAACGGCTGGCCTCCGATCCTGACAGTTCGGTGTGGGTCGGCGCGTCGGCGGGGACGGGCAAGACCAAGGTCCTGACCGACCGCGTGCTGCGCCTGATGCTGGCCGGCACCGACCCGTCGCGTATCCTGTGCCTGACCTTCACCAAGGCGGCGGCGGCGGAAATGGCCAACCGTATCGCCGACCGCCTGTCGGTCTGGGCAGTGCAGGATGAGGATAAGCTGCGCGCCAACCTGCACGCCCTGACGGGACGGGAACCGTCGCGCGGCGAGGTGGTGGCGGCCCGCCGCCTGTTCGCCCGCGTGCTGGATACGGCCGGCGGCATGAAGATCCAGACCATCCATGCCTTCTGTCAGTCGCTGCTGCGCCGCTTCCCGCTGGAGGCCGGGCTGGCCCCGAATTTCGAGGTCATGGATGATCGCACGGCAGAGGAATTGCTTGCGGAGGCGAAACAGTCCGTTCTTTTGGCGGGTCGTTTTGAACCCGGAAGCTTTCTGGCGCGAGCAGTAGACCTGCTGACCGGGTCGGTGTCGGAGGATGAGTTCAACGACCTCCTGGCCAGCCTGACGGCGGAACGCGGGCGGCTGAAACGCATTTTGGACGCCCAGGGCGGACTGGAACCCGCCATCGCGGCCCTGCGCAGCAGTTTGCGTGTGGCGGACGGGGAGACGGACCTGACCGTCCTGTCGCGCGCCTGTGCCGCCGGGGCCGTGGATGAGCGGGGCCTGCGCCGCGCCTGTGCCACGCTGGCCACGGGCACAAAGACGGATGTGGAGCGGGGGATCGGCATCCAGGTCTGGCTGGACGGGGATGAACAGCACCGTCTGCGCGGCTGGGCCGATTACACGTCGCTATACCTGACGACGGAGGGGGAGCCGCGCAAATCCCTGATGACCAAGAAGCCATCGGAGGCCGATCCGATGGCGCTGGAGATTTTGCAGCGTGAGGCGGCGCGGCTGGTCGCCGTGATGGAGGAACGGCGGCGGGTGGCCGTGGCGGCCCATACTTCGGCCCTACTGGTCCTGGGTGAGGCGCTGCTGGGCCGGTATCAGCGGCTAAAGGATGCGCGGGGCGTCCTGGATTTCGACGATCTGATTCTGGCGGCCTCCAGCCTGCTGTCGGGCGGGGCGGGGGCGGATGCCTGCGCCTGGGTGTTGTTCAAGCTGGATGGTGGCCTGGATCATGTGCTGATCGATGAGGCGCAGGACACCAACCCCGAACAATGGGCGGTCGTGTCGGCCATTGCGGAGGAATTCTTTGCCGGGCTGGGCGCACGGGATGACCGGGTCCGAACCTTGTTCGTGGTGGGCGACGATAAACAGTCGATCTTCAGTTTTCAGCGCGCCGACCCCGCCGAATTTGCCCGCATGCGCCGGCATTTTGATGCCAAGGTGAACGCGGCCCAGCGCATCTGGCGCATTGTCGACCTGCAGACCAGTTTCCGGTCGGTGGGGGCCGTCCTGTCGGCGGTGGACAAAGTGTTTGCCGGCGGTCTGGCCCGCGACGGGGTGGCGGGGCCGGATGTGGAGGTGCGGCATATCCCGCATCGGCGTGGCAATGCGGGACGGGTTGAAATCTGGCCCCTGGTCAGCCCGCAGGACGTGGTCGATCCCGACCCCTGGTCCCTGCCGCTGAAACCCGAACAGGCGGACAAGCCCGTGGCGCGGCTGGCCCGCACCATGGCGGATCAGATCGCCCGCTGGCTGGCCGATGGCGAAATGCTGGTGTCACGCAACCGGCCCCTTCGGCCCGGCGACATCATGGTGTTGGTGCGCAGCCGGGATCAGTTTGTGGGCCATCTGGTCCGCGCCCTGAAGGACCGGGATGTGCCCGTGGCCGGCGTCGACCGCATGGTTTTGACCGAGCAACTTGCGGTGATGGACCTGATGGCGCTGGCCCGGTTCCTGGTCCTGCCGGAGGATGATCTGAACCTCGCCATCCTGCTGAAATCGCCGCTGTTGGGGTTGAGCGAGGAACAGCTTTTCCAGGTGGCGCATGGGCGACCGGGGCGGCTGTGGGCGGCACTGACCGACAAGGCCAAGGAGGATGCCGGTCTGGCCACGGCGTGGGAGTATCTGCGCGCCATCCTGAACGATACCGATTACCGGGCACCCTATGAGCTGTTTGCCGGCGTGCTGTCGCGGCCCTGTCCGCCCGATCCCGCCGGGTCGGGTCGGCGCGCCATCCTGTCCCGTCTGGGGGCGGAGGCGCAGGACCCGCTAGAGGAGTTCCTGACCGCCTGCCTGCTGTTTGAGCGGGAGCATGTGGCCTCCCTGCAAGGCTTCCTGCATTGGCTGGAGGCGTCGGAGGCGGAGATCAAGCGCGAGCTGGATACCGGTGGCGGCGACGGGCCGGGGCAGGTGCGCATCATGACCGTGCATGGATCGAAGGGGTTGCAGGCCCCCATCGTCTTCTTGCCAGATACGATGCGGGAGCCGGACAAAAGCCCGAAAATCCTGTGGCCGGAAAAGCCGCTGGCGGGGGAGGTGCCGACCGATCCCGGCCCGCCGCTGCCGCTTTATGCACCAAGGCGGGGGATGGAGGATGCGACGGCGGGGGTACGCCGGGCCATCGCCAACCGTCGGCGCGATCAGGAGTATCGCCGTCTGCTCTATGTCGCGCTGACCCGCGCCGAGGATCGCTTGATCGTCTGCGGCTGGGAACAGCAGCGCAAGACGGGTGGTCCCGGCTCCTGGTACCGGCTGATCGAAAGCGCGCTGGAGGGCATGGCGCGACCGGAACCGTTCGATTTCACCGCCCTGTCGCCCGCCGGCTGGGCCGGAACCGGACTGGTCCTGCATGAGGCGCAGACGGTGCCGGTGCGGGACGAGGCCGTGGCTGTCGCGGCGACGTCGACGGGGGTGGAACTGCCGGCCTGGGCGCTGGAACCGGCACCGCGCGATCCCAGCCCGTCCAAGCCGCTGGCCCCGTCACAGCCCGACGCGCCGGAACCGTCGCTGCGTTCTCCATTGGGTGCGGACGATGGGCTGCGGTTCAAGCGCGGCAACCTGATCCATACATTGTTGCAGGTCCTGCCTGAGACGGAGCCGGCGCGGTGGGCCGAGGTGGCGGCGGCCTGGCTGGCGCGGCCCGCCCACAACCTTACCGCCATGCAGCAGGCGGAGATCGGGGCGGAGGCGCTGCGCGTCCTGAACGACCCGACCTTTGCGCCGCTGTTTGCACCCGGCAGCCGGGCGGAGGTGCCGCTGGTCGGTCTGGTGGGTGGCCGCGCCCTGTCAGGCCGGATCGACCGGCTGTGCGTGACCGATGATGCCGTCTGGATCGTTGATTACAAGACCAACCGCCCGCCCCCGCGTGAGGTGGAGAAGGTACCTGCCATCTACCTTCAGCAGATGGCCGCCTACCGCGCGGCCCTGTCGCGGATCTATCCCGGCAAGGATGTGCGCTGTGTCCTGCTCTGGACTGACGGGCCGTTCATGATGGAGCTGCCGGGTGACCTGATGGATACGCATGCGCCGTGAGGGGGCGGCCCCGCCCTTTACGCACCCACCCAGCGCCGGATCATGAGGGCGAGCGGTTCGGCCTTCGCGGCCATCTCTGTGCTGTCCTTGATCACCACCACGCCCCGGTCGGGTGCGGGCCAGTCGGCCAGCCCGGCAGGATCGTCGAAGCGGAAGCCGCTATTGTCCTTGGCCTTGGCTCCCCGATGCAGAACGACCCGGGCGGTGCCGTCGCGTTGCAGGCCCAGGGTCACAATGTCGGTGCCGTCCAGGGCGAAGCTGGGCGCGTTCCACTTGATCCCTTCCACCAGCCCCGGATGGGCAGCACGGATCAGCGTGCGCAGTTCCTGCACGACGGCCAGCGTTTCTGCCGGCAGGTCCGCGAGGAAGGCATCCACATTCTTATAGGCTTTGGGTGGCATCAGCCCTCATCCCCCTCGTCCCCGTCATCGGCCTCACGCGGGCCATGGCGGCGTTCCAGCAGACCATATTTGCGCAAGTACCCCCGGAACTGGTGATAATTCAGGCCCAGATCAGTGGCGGCCCGCTTCTGATGGAACTGATTGCGTTCCAGGGCATTGCGCAGCAGCACCTTTTCATAATCCGCGACCAGACCCAGGAAGTCGCAGGGACCGTCGGGCAGGGCGGGGCCAGTGCTGTCCGCAGGCGCCGTCGCAGCGGGGGCGCTGGGCGCAGATGCGGCCGGGGGCATAGTGACGACGATGGGGGCCGGAGCGGCATCGTCATAGATCGACATCTGCTTAGGCCGCCAGGGCGACTGGAACGGGTCGAAATGGATGTCGGTGATGGGGCTTTCCGGGTCGCCGGCGCGATAGACGGCGCGCTCCACCACATTCTTCAGCTCACGCACATTGCCGGGCCAGTCATAGGCCAGCATCTGCTGCATCGCATCGGGCGTGAAGCCGCCGAAAAAGGGCCGGCCCAGTTCGCGGGCCATGGCCACGCCGAAATGTTCGGCCAGAATGGGGATATCCTCCGGCCTGGCGCGCATGGGCGGGATGGTGACCACGTCGAACGACAGGCGGTCCAGAAGGTCCGCGCGGAACTTGCCCTGATCGGCCAGGCGCGGCAGGTCGGCATTGGTGGCGCCCACCACGCGCACATCAATTTGAATGGTGGTGTTGCCGCCCACCCGCTCAAACTCTCCATATTCGATGACGCGCAGGATCTTTTCCTGCACGCGCAGGGTGGCGGTCGCGATCTCGTCCAGGAACAGGGTGCCGCCATCGGCCAGTTCGAACCGGCCCACATGGCGCTTGGCCGCACCCGTGAAGGACCCGGCCTCATGCCCGAACAATTCGGTTTCTAGCAGCGTGTCGGACAAAGCCGCACAGTTCAGCTTCACAAACGGCTTGTCCCAGCGCGGGGACAGATAGTGCAGACGGGCCGCCACCAGTTCCTTGCCCGTCCCACGCTCCCCGATCACCAGGGTGGGGCGGTTCAGGGGGGCGGCCTGCGAGACATGCTCCATCAGGCCCAGGAAAGACGGGGCCTGACCGATCAGCGACGGGGGGGAAACGGCGGGGGACATGGGGCCGGTGCCACTCTTTTTTGACTGCCAATATCAGCATCTTAGCGAAGAGTGGGCGGATTGGCGAGCGAGTGGTGAGAATCGCCAACGAGTGGGGTGATTGCCACCCGCTGCCCTATCGCCGTGAAATTGCCAAATCCACTAACTCATTGATATTAAATGAAAGTGAGATTGTGGCGGAGAGTTGGCACACCCCTTGCTCTTACTGTTTTTAGACACCGGGGAAACAACGAGATCGCAAGGAAGCCAGCCATGACCGACTTCACCTACGACAATGGGATGTCCGATCAGCCGGCAACCGGCTATACCAAGTCCGCCGACGGGTTCTTTGCCCGGCCTGCGGGTGGCATGTTCCGGGACCTCTATGAGGATTTCCGGGCCGTGCCGGTGGAAGCCTGGATCATCCTTGCGGTGGCCACCGGTTTGAGCAACCTTTTCATTGCCCTTGCCTGAAGGAGACCCCGACATGGGCATTTTTTCCCGCCTCGGCGACATCGTCAATTCGAACATCAACGCCATCCTGGATCGCGCTGAGGACCCGGAAAAGCTGGTCCGGCTGATCATCCAGGAGATGGAAGACACGCTGGTCGAAGTCCGCTCCTCCGCTGTTAAGACAGTGGCGGAGAAGAAGGAGATTGAACGCCGCCTCTCCGAAATCCGCCGCGAGTCGGAGGATTGGCAGCGCAAGGCCGAATTCGCCCTGTCCAAGGACCGTGAAGACCTGGCCAAGGGTGCCCTGGTCGCCAAGGCCAAGCTGGCCGAGGCCGCAGAGCAGATGTCCAGCGAGCTGGGCCGTCTGGACAGCGCACTGGCCAAGACCAACGAGGATATCGGCGCGCTCCAGGTCAAGCTGGCCGACGCCAAGACCCGCGAAAAGACCTTGATTGCGCGGCATAAAACCGCCACCAACCGTCTGAAGGTCCGCACCCAGCTTTACGATGACCGCATCACGGACGCCTTCTCTCGCTTCGAGCAGGTTGAACGTAATCTCGATGTGTTGGAAGGTCGCTCTGAAGTGCTGGGCATGGGCCGCGGCGCCAAGAGCCTGGAGGACGAGATCGCCGAGCTGGAAGCCGAGTCCAAGGTGGAATCGGAACTGGCGGCGCTCAAGGCCAAGCTCGCGGCCAAGGATCAGCAGGGGTAACCCCGACCGGGGCGCCCCTCGCGTCGGGAATGCAGGGGGGCCGCCCGCACTGGGCTGTGCCTTGGGATAAGGGGGGCAACTATGCCTGAAGGAGTATTTGTCGTCGCCGTCATCTTCATGGTGATCGTGGCGCCCGTCTGGATCATCTTCCACTACGTGACCCGCTGGCGCATCGCCAAGACGCTGTCAGCCGATGATGAGCAGATGCTGTCCGAACTCTGGCATTCCGCCAACAAGATGGAAGACCGCATCCGTCAGCTGGAAAAAATCCTGGATGCCGAGGCGCCGGGCTGGAGGGCGAAAGCATGAGCGACCGCCACGGCCCCGGCACCCCGCCGCCCTTCCCCGGTCGCGACCAGTATCGGTCGCGGTCGGGGCGCGGTTCCGGGCACAACCGGAACTGGGAACAGGAATATTTCGGCAAGCGCCCGGAACAGAGCTGGGCGGACTATTTCGGCCTGGGGCCCGACACGTTCGGCGGCTCCAAGCGCAAGCAGCGGCAGCGCGAGGATTGGGGCCCGGCCCCGTCCTCATCCGACCCTGGCCGCGCCCAAGACCACCACGGACAGTATGCGGAGGACAGCATGGGCGACCATTATCCTTCCCGACCGTACCGGCTGTGGCGCAGCCGCACCGACAGTAAAATCGCCGGCGTCTGCGGCGGTATCGCCGAATATGCCAATGTCGATGCCTGGATCATCCGTCTGGGCTTTATTGTCGGTTTCTTCTTCTTTCCGCCCGTCTTCCTGTTTGGCTACCCGATCCTGTGGTGGCTGCTGAAGGAACGGCCCACGGGCCTTTATGAGAGCCGGGAGGAGGAGGTGTTCATGCGCTCCGTCGCCACCAAGCCCGACCAGACCCTGTCCGGCCTGCGCGGCAAGTTCCGCGACCTTGACCGTGACCTTGCCAAGCTGGAAGGGTTCGTGGCCTCCCGCGAGTATGACCTGCACCGGCAGTTCCGCGACCTGGAGAAGAAGTAAGGCGCCTGTCGCCGCTTCTTCTCCCCGCATCAGGTGAAGCCATGAGCCCCTACATGATCCCCGTTCTGGCCCTGTGTATCCCCATCGTGGCGCTGATTGCCCGGGGGGTGCGCCGGTGGCACCAGATCGATATCGAGGTGGCGCAGAGCGAGGTTGATCTGCGCCGGCGCTTCCGGGCGCTGGACGATATCGACCGGCGGGTGGCCGGCATCGAACGCTATGTCACCAGCCCCGAATTCGGTTTGAACCGGCAGTTCCGCGACCTGGAACGCCCCTCCTCCTGAACCACGGCCTTAAGGCGACGCACGATGTTCAACTCACCCTTTATCGTTCCCGTCATGGCCCTGATGATCCCCATTGTGGCCATCGTCATGAAGCATCTGACACAGATGCGGGCCATGCGGGTCGGGGGCCTGTCGGAAGGGGCGGCTGCCGAACTGTCGGATCGGGCCGCACGGCTGGAGGACCGGGTCCTGCAGCTTGAAAGAATCTTGGACGCGGAAGCACCAGGTTGGCGCAGTCGCGCCTGAAACAGGTTGCCTTTAGTTCCGATGCTTCGAAACTAAAGGCTTCGGCGGCACGTGCCGCCGCCGCGCCGGTCGGCGCGGACACCATCGGTCAGGATGTCTGACCGATGGTGTGAGTACCCGGCGGATGTCCGCCGCCGGTCTTGCGAGGGGCAGCAAGGGATAGTCCGACCCGACCTGCCCCTGTCATCTCACACCCATACCTACCCACTTGACGCGCCTTCCACCCGGTCGCCCCTGCTGCCGGGATAGGAAAGGCGCGTCTTTTCTTGTCGCCATGGCAATTTTCGGGTGGCAAATAATTCTTGCTGACATACATTGACGGGCCAGAGGAAACGCAGATAAGCGAACGGCCATGACCGTCATTGCTTTATATGAAACACAAAAATTCAGATATTGCGATGCATACACACATATATTGCACCGCAATATCGACATTATTTATTCAATGACTCGGCGAATAGCTGTTTGGATATTGGTTACTAATTTATTAATATTTAACTTTAGGCGGGATTGCCTCTATATCATTCGGTCTATGTCTCTTGGTCGGTTGCGCCGGCTATCGCCCTTCCTGGCGCTGACCCTGCTGCTGGCTACGGTCCTGACGGCCAATGCGCCGGCTCTTGCCCTGGTGTGGGATGGGGAGATGGAACCGTTGGCCCAGTACCGTACCTATTGTCAGACCTATGGTGACCGTGACCCTGGCTGCGCCGTGGGTCTGGGCGGCAAGGTGGGTACACCCGTCGGGATGGACCGGGTCGATGCCGGCCGTGCCACGCTGGGCATGGCGGTGCTGGTCCACCGGCAGGTGGTGGATGACCTGATCTATCGGGAGGATAAGCAGGACCGGTGGGAGATTCTGGGCACGCCGGGGCGGGGCATGGCCGGGGATTGCGATGATGTAGTGATGACCAGCATCTCCCGACTGCTGCGCCGGGGGTTCCCGCGCGCGGCCCTGCGCGCCACCATCGTGCGCCTGCCCGGCAATGGCGGCCATCATCTGATCCTGTCCGTGCGGCGTCAGGCCGAGCAGGGGTTGGAGGAGATTTATCTGGATGACCGCCACCATCAACCGATGCGGCCTGAACAACTGGCCGCCGAAGGCTATGTTTTTGTGGCGCAGGAAGTGCCCGGTCGCCGCACATGGCGCCGCGCGCAGAGCCAGCCAGCCTTGATGATGGCCGAACGCGGCGAAGGCTGATGCGTTTGCTCAAATTCTAAGCAATCGCGACCAAGGTCGGGGGTAATAGTGACTTTGCCGCGAAGAACGGCACTATTCTTGCGTAAATTAGAGAAAAATTAACCATACTGCCCTTTTTCAATTCTTCCCTGCCTGAAAAATCACCAGAACTTCTTCTTTGATGGCAGGCTGCCCCTTTGTTGAGCAGTCGTCTTGGTGGCTTCCCTTGCGGCATCCTTGATTTCGCACATGCAAAGCCGTGGCACACTTGTTGCTGAAACCCTGTTTCGTATCAGGGGGATGCGGATCGCGGCGATGCCAAGGGCCCGACGCGCGCCGCTTCCCCGCCGACAGACGCGAAGGTGGACATGGCCAAACATGCCGTAAGGGTCGCCGTCAGGAACGTCGTCAGGGTGGTCAAGGCCCCGCCGGCCCTTGTCGCTGCCAAGGCGCGGGCGGCGGACCGTCAGGTCCGGCAACCGGCCGCCAGCCTTCACACGCCGGAGCTTCTGTCCGGCGTCTCCTGGGATGAAGGCCGCAAGGTCTGGTTGGTTCATCCCCTATCCTTGCCGGCCCGGGGCTGACCCGGTCGCCGGCCCATCCATAACGGAGGAAGAATGTTGAAGCGGTTGGGTAGTCTCCTGGTCCTCGCGGCGGCCTTGACGGGTTGCGCCAAGGAAGAGGTCCGCGAGATCAAGCGCACGGATGTGCCAAACTTCCCCATTGCCTCGGCGGTGCAGGTGCCGGCCGGGTCCGATCTGTTCTTCCTGTCCGGCACGGTGCCGCCGGCCGTGAACAAGGATGCCCCCGCCGGCAGCGTGGATGTGTTCGGCGATACCGAGACGCAGACGGTCAATGTCCTGACCCGCATCCAGGAAACGCTGAAGGCCCAGGGTCTGACCATGGGCGATGTCGTGTTGATGCATGTCTACCTGGTCGGCGACCCGGCCAAGGAGGGCAAGATGGATTTCGCCGGCATGATGGCCGGCTATACCAAGTTCTTCGGCACGCCGGAGCAGCCCAACAAACCGGCCCGCTCCACCGTGCAGATTTCCGCCCTGGTGACACCGGGCATGCTGGTGGAAATCGAAGTGGTGGCCGCCAAGGCCAAGAAATAACCGGCTGGGGCCGGTCGGGGGCACGGGAAAGCCCCTGACCGGCCCCTTCGGTTTTCAACGAACCTCCAGCCTGACCCACGGGTAGGGACAGGCGGGGGATCGGGGACGGGGGGCCCGCCATGACCGGAAAACCGGCGGCGGGGACCGGACCCCGGTAAAGCGTCCCGCAAAGGGACCGTATCAGGGAAGAAACGCAACCGAGGAGGAAGGAACCAAACAACCGAGTTGAACAGGGGACCTCTCATGCAGGTAAATAACAGCAAGCCGGCCAAGCGCGCATCCGTGCGGAAGGTCGCGTTCGGCATCCTGTGCACGACCAGCCTTCTGCCGCTGACCGCTCTGGCCCAGCCGGTGGGCGAGATCGAAGAGATCATTGTGACCGGTACGCGCGTGGCCAACCGCACCGCGACCGAAAGCCTGGCGCCTATCGACGTTCTGGGGGCGGGCGATCTGGAAAAGCAGGCCTTTACCGATACCAACGACATCCTGCGTACCCTGGTGCCGTCCTTCAATGTCAGCCGTAACGGCATCTCTGACGGTTCCACCTTCGTGCGTCCGCCCACGCTGCGCGGCCTGCCGCCCGACCAGACCCTGATCCTGGTGAATGGCAAGCGCCGTCACCGGTCGGCCCTGGTGCAGCTTTCCGGTGGTGCTCTGGCGGCGGGTGCCCAGGCATCCGATCTGTCGCAGATCCCCTCCATCGCCATCAAGCAGGTGGAAGTGCTGCGTGACGGTGCGGCGGCCCAGTATGGTTCCGACGCCATCGCCGGCGTGATGAACTTCCAGCTCAAAGACGCCTCGGAAGGCGGCTCGGCCCAGATCCAGTATGGTTCCACCTATGAAGGCGATGGCGATAATGCCAAGTTCGCCGCCAATGTCGGTCTGCCGCTGGGCCCCAATGGCTTCTTCAACCTGTCGGCGGAATACAGCCAGGGCGACCCGACCAACCGTGGTGTTCAGGACCCGCGCGCGCCGGCGGCCAAGAAGGACCTAGCCATGAACTGGGGTGACCCGGATTCGGAAGCCACCCGCGTTTTCGTGAATTCCGGCATCGACCTGACCGATACGGCGTCGATCTATCTGTTCGGCAATTATGGTGCCTCGAAGGCCAATGGCTCCTTCTATTACCGTCCGCCAAGCCTTGACCATGCCGTGAACGGTCCGACCCTGCCGGTGCCGGGTGATGCCGATGGTTTTCGGTTTACCGAATGGTTCCCGCTGGGCTTCACCCCCCGCTTCTATGGCGATGTGAAGGACGCCTCGATCGTTGGCGGCTTCAAGCATGAGCTGGAAAGCGGCCTGACTTACAATGTCTCCGGCTCCTTCGGGCGCAGTCAGATCGATTATGATCTGAAGAATACCGTCAACCCGTCCCTGGGTCCGGCAAGCCCGACGGAATTCTATGTCGGTCGTCTGGTGCAGGAAGAAGAGAATTTCAACGTCGATCTGTCCTATCCGGTGGAGATCGGCTGGGCCACGCCGCTGAACATCGCGGTAGGTACCGAATTCCGCCGCGAGCTGTATGAGATCGGCCCCGGCGATACGGCCTCCTACACGGTCGGCCCCTACGCGTCCTTCATTGATTTCCGTACCAAGCTGCCGGCGGCCCTGCCCATCGGGTCCAATGGCTATCCGGGTTTCCGTCCGGAGGATTCAGGCGAGTTCAAGCGCGACAACATCGCCTTCTACGCTGACCTGGAAGGCGACGTGACCGACAGCCTGACGGTCGGTGCTGCCGCCCGGTACGAGGATTTCGACTATTTCGGCTCCACCTTCAACTGGAAGCTCAGCAGCCGTTATGACTTCACGGATGAGTTTGCCATCCGTGGCTCCGTCAATACTGGCTTCCGTGCGCCGACGCCCGGTCAGTCGCAGACCTCTTCGGTGCAGACCTTCTTCCCCGCCGGTAGCTCCAGCCCGGTGGCGCGCGGTACCTATCCGGCGGCCAGCGTCGTGGCACAGTATTTCGGTGCCAAGCCGCTGTCGGAAGAAAAGAGCGTGAACTTTGCCGGCGGTATCGTCGCCGATCTTGCCGATATCAACATCACCATCGACTATTACAACATCAAGGTTGAGGACCGTATCGCACTGTCCGGTGACTTCAACCCGACGGCGGCGGATAAGCTGGCGCTGGCCGCTCTGGGCGTGCCGGGTGCCAACACGCTGGGTGCCGTCAACTACTTCACCAACTCCTTCGATACCCGCACCCAGGGTGTGGATTTCGTGGCCAACACCACAGTGCCGGCGGGCGAGGGCAAGGTCGACCTGACCACGGCCCTGAACTACAACAAGACCAAGGTCATCAAGCGCAACACCGCCGTTATCGACGATACGCGCAAGGCGGACCTGGAGAAGCAACTGCCGAAGTTCCGTGGCAACTTCTCCGCCCAGTATACGCTGGACGCCTTCTCCATCCTGGGTCGCGCCAGCTATTACAGCAAGTTCACGGACACGGCGAACTACGGCAAGACCTTCGGTTCGGAATGGCTGTTCGATGCCGAAGTTTCCTACGATCTCTATGACAACATGAATTTCGCCGTCGGTGTGCAGAACCTGTTCGACAATTACCCGGACAAGGTCGATGCGCTGGCCGGTGGCGGATATGCCGTGGGTCAGGTTTATCCCGACACCTCGCCCATGGGTTACAATGGCGGCATGTATTATGCCCGCGTGACCGTCAAGTTCTGAGCGTGAGGCACATGGCCGGGGGCGGTGGCCCATCCCCCACCCCCGGCCCTTGAAATCCCTGTTATCTCGACCTTCGCCGCCCCCGGCGTCCCCGGGGGCGGTGCTTGCGAGGTCGTGCCCTGAATTTCCCATCCGAGGCGATGATGGTTGCAATGAACAACATGCCCACCCGGTCCCGCATGACGCGGCGCGAACTGCTGGCCATGATCGGTACCGCGGCTGGCAGCTCCGTCATGTATCAGGCGGCGACGTCGCTGGGTTATGCGGCGGAGAGCGAGTTCAAGGGTCCGCCCAATCTGTCCGGCGCGCCAAAGGGCACCTCGGTGCTGATCCTGGGTGCCGGCTGGGCCGGTCTGGTGGCGGCCTATGAACTGGGCAAGGCCGGGTACAAGGTGCAGGTACTGGAATACCGGGAAAAGGCCGGTGGCCGCGCCTGGACCCTGCGCGGCGGCGACACCTATACCGAACTGGGCGGGTTCACGCAGAAGGTGGGCTTCGACAAGGGCCACTATCTGAACCCCGGTCCCTGGCGTGTGCCGTACCATCATCGCGGCGTGATGCACTATTATCACGAGCTGGGCGTGAAGCTGGAGCCGTTCTTCCAGGTCAATTACAACGCCTATGTCCATTCCAAGAATGCTTTTGGCGGCAAGCCGCAGCGCTACCGCCATGTGCTGGCTGATTTCAACGGCCATGTGGCCGAGCTTCTGTCCAAGCTGGGCCATAAGGGCGGCCTGGATGGCTATGTCACCAAGGAGGACCAGGAAAAGCTGCTGGAGGCCATGCAGGACTGGGGTGCCCTGGATGATAATTATGCCTACAAGGCCAATGCCGAGACCTCCAATCGCCGCGGCTTTGAAAAGGACCCAGGCGGCGGCCTGTCGGGCGAACCGGTCTTCTCCAAACCCATCGAATTCTCGCAACTGCTGCAATCCGGCCTATGGCGGGCCATCGGCACCGGATCGGGTTACGAATTCCAGACCGCCCTGTTCCAGCCGGAAGGCGGCATGGATGCCGGCCCGATGGCGCTGGCCGAAAAGGTGAAGGACAAGATCACCTTCAACGCCAAGGTCACAGAGATTCAGCAGGACACGGGCGGCGTCACCGTCACCTATACCGACACCAAGGCCGGCGGGGCCGTGAAGACGGCCAAGGCTGACTGGTGCCTGTGCACCATTCCCGCCTCCATCTTGTCGCAGATCAAGAAGAATGTGTCGTCTGACATGGACGCCGCCATCAACGCCCTGCCGTACGAGGCGGCGTTCAAGGTGGGCCTTCAGTTCAAGCGCCGCTTCTGGGAGCAGGATGAGGAGATTTATGGCGGCATCACCTATACCGACCTGCCCATCTCCCTGATCGCCTATCCCCACAGCCATTATGGCGAGAAGGGCAAGGGCGTGCTGCTGGGGGCCTATCCTTGGGGTCCGTTCGCCTATGAATTCGCGTCCATGGCGCCGGAGGAGCGGGTGAAGAAATGCGTGGAATTCGGTGCGCAGATCCATCCGCAATATCTGAAGGAATTCGATACCGGTGTGGCCGTCGCCTGGCACCGCGTGCCCTGGACGCTGGGCTGTTTCGGATCCTGGACGGAGGCGAAGCGGGCCGAGCATTACAAGAACATGTGCCAGATCGACGGGCGCATCCTGCTGGCCGGTGAACATGTGTCCTACCTGCCGGCCTGGCAGGAAGGGGCGGTGCAATCATCACTGGACGCCATCACCCGCCTTCACCAGCGCGTTACCGCAAAATGATCATGGGGAAGAACGACATGCGCATGATCAAGCCGATCTCCATCGCCGCCCTGTTCCTGGCCGCCTTTGCCGCCACCGGCCCGGCAGGCGCCCAGCGCACCGATGCGCAGAGCAGCGATTTCGCCGATGCCCGCCGCTTCTCCTATCAGAATGGAGAGCAGCTCTATCACGCCATCTGCCAGGGCTGTCACATGCCCGATGGCAAGGGTGCGCAAGGGGCCGGTGCCTATCCGGCCCTGGCCGCCAATGGCAATCTGGAGGCCGGGACCTACCCGATCCACATGGTGGTCAATGGCCAGAAGGCCATGCCCTCCTTCGCCTACCTGTCGGATGAACAGGTGGCAGCCGTCGTGAATTATGTCCGCACGCATTTCGGCAACGGCTATAAGGATGCCGTGACACCCGAGGATGTGAAGGGGATGCGGCCGTAACCATGGTGGATGAACCTGTCCTGCGCCTGGCCACCCCCGAAGACCGGCCGGCGCTGGAAGCGCTTCTGGAACGGTCGGTGCGCGATCTTAGCCAGGGTTATTACAGCCCTGGCCAGATCGACGCCTCGCTGAAGGCGATTTTCGGGATTGATGGCACCCTGATCGCCGACGGCACCTATTTCGCCGTGGTGGTCGGTGACCGCTATGCCGCCTGTGGCGGGTGGAGCCGGCGTAAGACACTGTTCGGCGGGGATCAGGCGGCGGGCCGGTCGCCGGAACTACTCGACCCAGGCGTCGATGCGGCCAAGATACGGGCCTTTTTCGTCGACCCGTCTTTTGCCCGACGGGGCATTGCCAGCCTGATGATGCGGGCCGCCGAACAGGCGGCGCTGGCCGAAGGGTTCCGCAGCCTGGAACTGATGGCGACCCTGCCCGGCGTGCCGCTCTATAAGGCGCTGGGCTTTATCGCCACCGGGACCCACGCCGAGAAATTGTCGGATGGCAACGTCATCCCCTTCGTCCCGATGCGCAAGGATATCCGGTAGGCGTGAGAGCTGTTTCCGGTTGACCGGAAACAGCGCTGGCGCTTGAGGAACATGAAAAGCTAGGCCAGCAGCTTACCCAGCGGCTTTCCACCCACGATGTGGATGTGGAAATGCGGGACTTCCTGGTGGCTGTCAGGGCCGTGATTGGCCAGTAGCCGATAGCCGCTATCCTCCACCCCCGCCTGACGGGCCACCAGACCGGCGGCGCGCACGAAGCCGGCGATTTCCTCAATCGTCGCCTGGGACGAGAAATCGGCAAAGCTGGTGAAGGGGCCCTTGGGGATCACCAGGATATGGGTCGGGGCCTGGGGATTGATGTCGTGGAAGGCCAGGGCGTACGGGTCCTCGTACACCTTCTTGCAGGGGATTTCCCCGCGCAGGATACGGGCGAAGATATTGCTGCGATCATAGATCAAGGCACCGATCCTTCCACTGTTATGGGAACGCCGTTTCAGGTTTGTGTGCGGTTCTTCTTTTCCTCGATCCCGCTGACGCCCTTCCGTCCCTCCAGGATGGCATAGACATCGGCAGGTTGCACCCCGGCATCGGCCCAAAGCACCAGAAGATGGTAAAGAAGATCGGCGGACTCCGAAGCCAGTTTTTCAGGCGTACCCGCCATGGCCTCGATCACCGTCTCCACCGCCTCCTCCCCCACCTTCTGGGCGATCTTAGCGCGGCCCTTATGGAACAGCCGGGCGGTGTGCGAGCTGTCGGGATCGCCGCCCTTGCGCGACAGAATGGTGGCGTAGAGATCGTCCAGGATGGCGGGATTGGACATCGGCGTTCCCTTTAAAGACGGATCGGTATCCCCGCCTGGGCCATGTGCTGCTTGGCCTGGGCGATGGTGTAGGTGCCGAAATGAAAGATGCTGGCGGCCAGCACGGCGGATGCGTGGCCCAGCTTCACGCCATCGACCAGATGGTCGAGGTTCCCGACGCCGCCAGAGGCGATGACGGGGATGGTCACGGCGTCGGCGACCGCGCGGGTCAGTTCCAGGTTGAAGCCCTGCTTCGTGCCGTCACGGTCCATGGAGGTCAGCAGGATTTCCCCGGCCCCGTATTCGGCCATGCGCCGCGCCCATTGGACGGCGTCAATGCCGGTGCGGTTGCGCCCGCCATGGGTGAATACTTCCCAGCGCTGTTCGCCATTGGGGCCGCGTTCAACCTCCTTGGCGTCGATGGCAACGACGATGCATTGCGCGCCGAATTTCTGCGCGCCTTCCTGCACGAATTCCGGGCGGTGGACGGCGGCGGTGTTGATCGACACCTTGTCGGCACCGGCCAGCAAAAGTTTGCGGATATCCTCAACCGTACGCACGCCGCCGCCGACGGTCAGCGGCATGAAGACCTGTTCGGCGGTGCGGCGGACCACGTCGAAGATGGTCTCGCGATTGTCGCTGCTGGCCGTGATGTCGAGGAAGGTCAGCTCATCGGCGCCGGCGGCATCATAAAGACGCGCCTGCTCCACCGGGTCGCCGGCATCGATCAGGTCGACAAAGTTCACGCCCTTGACGACGCGGCCATCTTTGACGTCCAGGCAGGGGATGATGCGGGCCTTCAGCATCGGATCATTCCCCCCGCAGAACCGCCAGCGCCGCCGCCGGGTCGATGCGCCCGTCATAAAGCGCGCGACCGGAGATGACGCCGTTGATCCCCGTATGCTCCACCTCTTTCAGTGCCCGCAGATCGGCCAGCGAGGACACGCCGCCCGATGCGATAACCGGCGTGGTCAGGTGGCTGGCCAGATCGGCCGTCGCCTCCACATTCACCCCGCCCAGCGCGCCGTCGCGGTCAATATCGGTGTAGATGATGGCGGCGACACCGCAATCCTCAAACTTCAGGGCCAGATCCAGCGCCTTTAAGGTGCTGGTTTCCGCCCAACCTTCGACCGCGACATAGCCGTCACGGGCATCGATGCCGACGGCGACATGGCCGGGGAAGGCCTTGCAGGCGTCCTTCACCAGGGTCGGATTCTTCACGGCGACCGTGCCCAGGATGACGCGGGTCAGGCCGCGTTCCAGCCAGAAGGCAATGGTGTCCAGATCGCGGATGCCGCCACCCAGTTGCGTCGGCAGCTTGACGCGCTTGAGGATAGACTCAACCGCGGCCCCGTTGACGGGCGATCCCGCGAAGGCACCGTTCAAATCCACCAGATGCAGCCATTCAAAGCCCTGGGCCTGAAACGTTTCGGCCTGCGCGGCAGGGTCGGTGTTGAAGATGGTTGCCTGATCCATCTCGCCGCGCAGCAGGCGGACGGCGTTACCGTCCTTCAGATCGATAGCGGGGTAGAGGATCATGCTTGCGGCTCCGTCTCTTCTTCCGGCCTTTCCAGGACCTTGTAATAGAAATGGCCGGCAATGGTCCGGCCCTTGGCGCGGGCGTAATGGGGATGGGTGCCCCAGCGCGTGAAACCCATATGGTCGTAAAGCGTTATGGCGGCCCGCTGCGTTTCCCGAACATCCAGGTTCAGGATGCCGAAGCCGAGATTGGTGGCCTCATCGATGATGGCCTGGGTCAGCTTCCGCGCCATGCCATGGCCACGCGCCCAGGGGGCGACGAAGCTGGTGGTGAGGTTGCAGGCGAAGGCCTGCGCCTCATTGTTCCGGGTCGGGCGGACCAATTGCGCTGAACCCGCGATGACCCCATCCAGACGCCCCACGACCAGGGTGCGTTCCGGTACGGCCATCACACCCTTCCAGTAACGCTCCATCACCTCGCGGTCGGGCGGGGTGACCCAGCCGAAGCCGCCGCCATCAATGATGGCCGCCTCTGCCGCGTCGCACAGGTCGTACAGGTCCGACCGTTTCAGTTCCGTCACCTTCTCTACGGTGACGACACTGTCGGACCCGGCCAGGGGGTTCTGGTGCTCCGCACTCATGGCCGCCACCGCAGGAAATTGCCAATGATGGACAGGCCGGCGGCCTGGCTCTTTTCCGGGTGGAACTGCATGCCGACCAGATTGTCGCGCCCGACAATGGCCGGAAACTCGCTTGCATAATCGCAGGCGGCCAGGACCAGGGCCGGATTGGCGACCTTCATCGCGTAGGAATGGACATAATAGGTGTGGGTGCCCGGCGCGATGCCGGCCAGCACCGGGTGGGCCGGCGCCTTCACGATCAACTCGTTCCAGCCCATATGCGGGATCTTCAGGGTGGGGTCGGCGGGCGTCAGCGCCTCCACCGTGGCATCCAGCCAACCCAGACCCGGATGCACGCCATGTTCTACCCCGGCCTTGGCCATCAGTTGCATGCCGACGCAGATGCCTAGGAAGGGGGCACCCTGGCGGATGACGCGTTCGGTCAGGGCATCGACCATGCCGGGCACGGCATCGAGGCCCGATTTGCAATCGGCAAAGGCGCCGACGCCGGGCAGCACGACGCGGGCAGCACTGCGCACCACATCCGGGTCGTTGGTGACGATGATGCGGGCATCCAGCCCGCCATCGGCCACGGCACGTTCCAATGCCTTCGCGGCGGAACGCAGATTGCCGGAGCCGTAATCGATCAGGGCGACGCTATCTGTCATGGTGCCTTGCCCATGCGACGGGAAGGGAAGGGAAAGGACGCTTACAGCGACCCGCCCAGCACACCCTTGGTGGAGGGCACCGCATCGGCCTTGCGCGGGTCGATCTCAACCGCGGCGCGGAAGGCGCGGGCCAGTGCCTTGTAGCTGCTCTCCACGATATGGTGATTATTCTCACCATACAGGTTTTCGACATGCAGGGTGGCGCCGGCGGCTTGCGCAAAGGCCTGGAACCATTCCTTGAAAAGCTCGGTATCCATGTCACCCAGCTTGTCGCGGGTGAAATTGACCTTCCAGATCAGGTAGGGACGGTTCGACAGGTCGATGGCGACGCGGGTCAGCGTCTCATCCATGGGGATCAGGGCGTCGCCATAGCGCTGAATGCCCTTACGGTCGCCCAGCGCCTTGGCCACGGCCTCGCCAATGGCGATGCCCGTATCTTCGGTCGTATGGTGGAAGTCGATATGCAGATCGCCCACCGCCTCAACCTCCAGGTCGATCAGCGAATGGCGCGAAAGCTGTTCCAGCATATGGTCCAGGAACCCGATGCCGGTGGACACCTTATAGACCCCGGTGCCGTCCAGGTCGACGGCGACACGGATGCGGGTCTCCTTCGTCGTGCGTTCGACAACGGCACGGCGCGGAGAACGGGCGGAGGGAGCGGCTGCATTCGACATAGGATTTTTCCTATCAACCGGCGGGGTTCCTGTCATCCAGCCCTTTTGCAAGGCTGCGTCCGTTCCCTTGCGCGGGCCTGGACGCGGGGGTGATTATAATTGTAATTTTATGACGGCTTGATCCTTTCAGATTGTGTCGCATGCGCCATTCCGCCGGTTCGATCCTTGCACTGTGCTTAATCCTGCTGCTGTCGGCCTGTACCACCACGCCACCCCCAGCGGGGCCGCGCGCGCCGGTACCGTTGAGCCTGGGGCGGGTGCAGGTCGATCTGCCGGTGGGGCACAAGGCCGGTTCCTACACCTGGCGCTGGGACTGGAGCTGTGTAGCGCCTTTCAACGAAGTGGCCTGGATCACGGAGGGGCGGACGCCTGGACTGCTGACCCAGGCGGCGCGCGATGGTGTCGGCCTGGGCGGTCTGGGCCTGACGAACGGGGCGGCACGCGTGCTGACCGGGCGGCTGGTGGATGTGGAGCTGTCCTTGTGCCGGCAGCGGGATGCCCTGTCGCAGAAGCCGATCGGCATTACCGGTGAGGGCAATGTCCGCATCGATTGGGAACTGACCGACCCGCCGGGGCCCGTCCGCCGTTTCACCACGGTGGGTGAGGGGGAGACGGATATCCCGTCCTTGAATGGCCAGTACGACATCATTCTGCGCAATGCCGCCGCCGATGCCGCCCGTCGTCTGGCCACCTTGCCGGAATTCCGCCAACTGGTGATGTCGCCGATGGATGGGGTGGGGCCTGCCGCCGCCGGGCCGGTTCCGGCCCTGCCGGTGTCATCGCCCGTTCAGCCTGCCGCGTTCGTTGAAACGATGGAAGCAGATGAAACGCCGGAACCGGAGCCAGCGATGCAGGCCGCAAGGCCCGTGGCACCGGGGGCGGCACGCGTGCGGATGGGGGCGAATGCCGGGGTGATCGTCGATCCGCGTGGATGGGTGCTGCTGCCCGATACCGGTGCCGATCTGGCCGACCCATTGTCGCTGCTGCTGGCGGATGGTCAGGCGGTGGCGGGACAGTTGCTGTCGCGTGCCTTTGGTTTCCTGCTGGTCCGCCTGCCGGAAGGGAACTGGCCTGCCCTTGCCATCCGCCGTCAACGCCCGGCGGTCAGCCAGTGGCTGCACCGCCTGGATGGGGAGGAGGGCAGGGGGCCGGTCGCTATGGTGGCGGCCCATGCCGGCCCCGTCCGTGCGCAGGCGGCGGAGATGCCATCCCTGCTGCTGGATCTGGATGAGGAATTGTGGCGTAACCCGCCTTGGATACTGCTGGATGAAGAGGGGCGGTTGGCGGCCCTGCGCGGGCCAAAGGCCCTGCCCGGCGATCCCGCCCTCTATTTTGCGCCTGCCCCGGTGATGGCCCATTTCCGGACCATCACCGGGGATATGGGGGATTAACCCTGCGAATAGGCCGTCACGATGGGCACGCGGGCGGCGCGCAGGGCTGGGAAGAAGCCGCCGATCAGGCCAACGATCAACGCCAGGATGATGCCCTGTTGCACCAGGGCGGGGGTCAGGGTCACTGTGAACACGATCTGGGTAAAGCCCTGACCCAAGGTCGAGGTGCTGAACCCGTCAAAGAACAGGAAGATCCCCAGCGATCCGATCACCCCGCCGATCCCGGCCAGCACCAGACTTTCCAGCAAGGTTGCCACAAAGCTGGGAAAGCCACCGAAACCCAGACAGCGCAGGGTCGCAATCTCCCGCGACCGACTGGCAACGGAGCTATACATGGTGTTCAAGGCACCAGCCAGGGCCCCCAGCGCCATGGCAATGGCCAGCGGCCAGCCGGCCGTCTTGATAAGGTTAACGGTGTTTGACGACTGGCCCGCGAAATAGCCCTTCTCTGAAAATACCTCCAGCTTCAGGCGCGGCTCGTTGGCGACATAGTCCCGCAGCAGGTCGATGGATTCCGGTGTCTGCAGGCGCACGCGCACCGTCTGGAACGCCGAACCACGGCGGAACAGGCTCTGCACCACGGTTGCGTCGCCCCACAACTCGCTTTCAAACACAGCGCCATTCATGGAGAAAACGCCCACCACCTTCCAGGTGCCCGTGCCCAGCCGGACCTCACTGCCCAGGTCGAAGCCCGCAAACTCCCGGATAAGGCCTTCGCCCACCACGATCTCGTTGCTGCCCGGTTCGAACATGCGGCCCTGGGTAATGGTCAATCCATCGCGCAAGGCCGCCCCATCCTTGCCGATGCCGCGCAGGGGCAGGTTGGCTTTCAGCCCAGTGGAGCGGCGCACCCCATCGACGATGACGTAAAGTTCACCCGACACCAGGGGGTTGCCATCGTCCTTGCGGACAATGCCCGGTGCCTCCCCGATCAGGCGAAGCTGATCCAGAGCGATAACGGAATTCACTTCTTGCTGGGAGCCATCACGCAGCATGATGGCGATGCCCTCAGACCCGGTGCCATCCAGCGTGCGCTTGAAACCAGCGGCCAGCGCCAGGAAGCTCAACAACACCGTCACGACCATGGCCACCGCCATGACCGTGGAAAAGGACAGCCAAAAACGCTCAGGCAGGCTTTTCAGATTGATGGAACAGACGGCGATAATCTGATTGAGGATACGCATCCTTGCCCCCTGTCCTTACTGCCGACCGAGTGCGGTCACGATATTGAGACGCAGAGCGTTCCAGGCCGGGATGATGCCGGTCAGCAGACCCAGCGCCAGCATGATGGCGACGCCCAGGACCGCATAGTTCAACGTCAGCGCCAGTCCCGGAATGCCGACCGCTGCCCGCATCAACTCCAGCAGCACGGCGGC
This sequence comes from Niveispirillum cyanobacteriorum, assembly GCF_002868735.1. Lineage (GTDB taxonomy): Bacteria > Pseudomonadota > Alphaproteobacteria > Azospirillales > Azospirillaceae > Niveispirillum > Niveispirillum cyanobacteriorum. The sequence continues at coordinate 2,878,489 of NZ_CP025611.1, forward strand.
AGTCCCAAGCGCGGGCAGCCCGCCCAGCAGTGACAGCAGCAGCGATTCGCCCAGGACCATCTTGAAGATCCGGCCCGACGGAAAGCCCAGGGTCTTCATGACCCCGATCTCTTTCGTGCGTTCCCGCACCGCCATGACCATGGTGTTGCCCACGATCATCAAGATGGTGGCGAAGGCAGCCCCAACGACCAGTGTCACGATCAAGGTGATGTTGCCCAACTGGCCCACGAACGCCTGATTGAAGGCCTTTTCGGTATCGGTTGCGGTTTCGGCGGCGGAGTTGGCGAACATGGCGTCGATCCGCTTCGACACATCGGTGTTCAGCTTCTTGTCGGCCGTTTCAATGATGATCCAGCCAGCCGTATCCCGCCCGAAAGTCACCGATTCATTGAAATTGGAATGGTGGAAGAAGGCGACACTGGTGTCGGCATTCTCCTGTGCGGGTTGCATGATGCCGGCAACGGTCAGTTCCCAGGTCTGCTTGCCGGTATTTTTGTTGGTAAAGATGTTGGAGGAAAGCGGGATACGGTCGCCCAGCTTCCAACCCCACCGTTCCGCCAGCTTACGCCCGATCAGCACGCTGGACCGGTCGGCCAGGAAGGCGGCGCGTTCCTCGGGCGTCAGCTTGTAATCGGTAGCGTAGATGTCGAGATAGCTTTCCGGGTCGATCGCGAAGGTCACGATCTGGTTCTTGCCCTCCTGGAAATAGCCACCGAACCAGTTGGCATAGCTGGCACGGGCCACCCCCTCGGTCGCGCGCACCCGCTCAACATAGGAGATGGGCAGAGGCTGGGTGAAATTGATCTTGTTGATCGTCACCAACCGGTTCTCACCGGCAGCCCCGCCAATATTGTTGAAGCCGTTCTGTACACCGGCCAGCACGCCGAAGATCAGGAAGGCGAAGAAGATCGCCACCAGCATCAGGATCGCGCGCAGTTTCCGGCTGAACAGATTGGCCAGGATTAAGGAGAAATCCGTCATGCCGCCACCTGTTCGACAAAGCGGCCCTTGTCCAGATGCAGGACGCGGTTGGCGTAGCGCGCGGCCTCCGGGTCGTGGGTGACCATGATGATGGTCTTGCCCATTTCCTTATTCAGCAACTGGAGCATGGACAGGATTTCATCCGCCGTCTTGCGGTCCAGATCGCCCGTCGGCTCGTCGCAGAGCAGCATCTTGGGGTCGGCCACGATGGCGCGGGCAATGGCCACGCGTTGCTGCTGACCGCCCGACATTTCGCGGGGGAAATGCTTGGCCCGTTCGGCCAGACCCACGATCTGCAGCGCCGTTTCCACCCGGCGCTTGCGTTCCCCCGCGCCCAGGCTGGTGAGCAGCAGGGGCAGTTCGACATTGCGGGCGGCGTTCAGGGCCGGCATCAGATTGTAGAACTGGAAGATGAAGCCGACATTGGCCGCGCGCCAGCCCGACAACTGCCCCTCGCTCATCTGGTCCAGGCGCTGTCCGGCGAAGGTGATGCTGCCGGCGGTGGCGCGGTCGATACCGCCCAGCAGGTTCAGCAGCGTGGTCTTGCCTGAACCGGAGGGGCCCATGATGGCGATGAAGTCGCCCGCCTCGATGGTCATGTCCAGATGGTCGAAGATGGTGATGGTCTCACGCCCCTTCACGAAGCGCTTCGCCCCACCCTGGATGCTGATCAATGCCGTCATGGTCTTCCCCCAGTTGTCGGCCATTCCCTAAGCCGGCGGTCAATTTACACTCGTCCCGCTGATCGTGGCCGATCATCGGGCCTCAGGCGCCGCCGCCATCCGGCGGCTTGGGCTTACGCGGCACGTGCCGCGCGGCGGCGTTCGCCGCCGTTGACTTCCCGGCGGCGAGCGCCGGGCAATCCTGGATCAGTTCCCGGCCGGCTTAGCGTCCAGGAAAGTGACCTTGGCGCCCATGTCGGGCAGGACCCGGCCGTCGCGCTGTTCAAGCTTGATGCGGACCTTGATGGTCGCCTTGTCGCGGTTGGCGCGCGGGACAACCGCGATGACGCTGGCCGGGATTTTCCAGTCAGGATAGGCGTCCAGCACCGCCTCCACCTTCTGGCCGCTGCGGACGCGGCCGATATTGGCCTCGTTCACATCCACCTCCACCTCCAGGCTGTCCATATCGACCAGGGTGCAGACGCCGGTACGGGTGAAGCCGCCCGATGACATGGGGGAGATGATCTCCCCTGGCTGGGCATTCTTGTCGATGACGACGCCATTGAAGGGCGCACGCACGATGTGGCGATCGACCGTTTCCGTCTGCCGGGCCACGGAAATGCGCGCTACTTCCAGGTCGGCGCGTGAGCCCTTTAGCTGGGCACGCAGGGTTTCGGCGCGGGCCTGGGCGCGCGTCAGTTCGGCTTCCGAGGCGTTGGATGCCTTGGACAGTGAGGCCGTGCGGGCCAGTACGCGTTCGGCATCACGAAGATCGGCGGAGAAACCCTCGATCTGCGCCTGGGCAGACGCAACGCGCGCCTTTGCCAGTTCCAGGTCGATGCCGGCCAGCGTGGCGTCCAGGCGGGCCAGTTCCTGGCCCTTGGTCACCACCATGCCCTCATCGACCAGCACATCCTGTACTCGCCCCGTGATTTCGGCGGAAACGGTGGCGGTTCGACGTGCCACGATATAGCCCGAGGCCACCAGCGTGTTGGTGGGACGTGGCGTGGCCACGGGTGCCGCCGGCGTGGCGGCGGCCGCACCGCCGCTGGCGGGGGCCGTGGCCTGCGTACCCGATGCCGCAACCTTGGCCGGGGCGGCGGCTTCCTGGCCCCCCAGCAGGGCCGGGCCATAGACGCCACCTGCAACGCCCAGGGCCAGTAGGGCCACCACGCCCACCCCCTTGGCCCAGCCCGGCAGACCGGATCGGGGCGGGGCCATCCCCGCCGCCGGCATGTCCGCCGGGCGGTCGATGGTCAGGGAGCGCAGCAGGTCACGTTTATCGGTCATCTTTATTCCGTCCAACATCCAGACATTCCCCGCCGGCATGCGGCGTGGCGATAAGGGTGGGGCGGCTTCGATATCGGTAAAGGGGGCGGTCTTTTCACGGTCGATTACGCGAAACGCGTTCGCGGCTTCGTGAAACGGACCGGCCCGCCGGACAAGGCCCCCCCGACCCTTCCGACGGGCAGCAGCCTAACATGGTTACCGGGCGAACCAAAGGGGAACGACAGCGCTGTCGAAAATCGTCGACGCTGCCGGAAGTGATGCGATCAGTGTTTCAGCCTGACCGTATATTGCAGCATCTGGTCAGGGCCACCCACAACGCTGTCGTAAAGGGCGCGTGCCGGCTCATTGCCCTTGCCCGTGGTCCAATAGACGCGTGCCCAACGGTTTTCCTCCGCCAGGGCGATGATGCGTTTCAGCATGGCGCGCGCCACACCATGGCGGCGATGGCTGGCGGCCACGAACATGTCTGACAGGTTGCAAAAGGGGCGCAGGCTCCAGGCATTATCATGCAGGACCAGATGGCAGAAACCGATGCCATTGCCCTGCTCATCGCGGGCAATCAGCCCCCGTAAGGATGATGCAGGATCCAGCAGCCGGGCCCAAATGACATCCGTGGTCAAGGGCTCCACAATGACATCATATCGTGTCCTATACGCGGCCCAATTACGGCGCCAGCCTTCTTCATCCTGGGGCGACGGGGGAGAGATGGTGAAATCCGCCACAGCCACGGACTCCCGTTAACTATATCTATAGTGGCAAACTACGCTTTCCGCGTGTTCACGTTCAAGTTTTATGCACGCACATGGCGTAATCTGCCATCTGATTGCGCTGCCGTGTCATGCGTTGCACATGCCCGTATGCGAGCCGCGAAAGTACCTGCTTAGGTAAGCGCTTACCGCGCTGCCCGCCCTTGGATGCGGCCAAGGGCAAGGCAGTGGGACGACCCGAATCGATAGTTATTTCTGGTCCGGTAGCAGCGTATCCATCCAGGGTCCGTTGGGCAGGCGGTTGGCCAGATCGGTGATGTGCTTGTTCCACCAATGACGCTGTTCGACCAGGTGGTCATAGTCAAACTGATCCTCCCGCCACTTGCGGTCGGATGGGTGGTAGGTCAGCACATCGATGGGATAGCCGACATCGGCGGAGGAGTAGCGCGTGCTGTCAAACGACAGATAGGCCAGCTTCAATGCCATGGTCATGGTCGTTTCATGTTTCAGCGCGCGGTCCAGGATCGGCTTGCCATAGGTGGTGGCGCCGATGGACAGATAGGGCGTGCGCTCATCCACCTCGATCCAGTTGCCCTCCGGATAGATCAGGAACATGGTCGGTTCCTCATCCTTGGACAGTTGGCCGCCGATGATGGCGTGCAGGTTGAACTTCAGGTTCGACGCCTCCAGCGCCTCCTTGTCCTCCTTGGCGACCGTCCGCAGGCAGCGGGCAAAGGCGTTGGCGGCGTCCAGCATGGTGGGAAACGGCTTGGCCTTCTTGTCCGCCATTTCCCGGCGCAGATAGGCCAGCGTCTTGTCGCGGACGGAGCGCAGGCCCGAGGTCATGACGAAGAACTGTTCCTTGCCATTCTTCATCAAGGTCACCTTGCGCGCCGCCGTCACCTGGGTGCCGGCGGTGATGCGGCCATCGGCCAGGGCGATCAGCCCATCCTTGATCTTGATGCCGAGACAATAGGTCATGGGCCAGCGGCTCCGGTTGCGATGCGGAAGGGGCGGCATCCTGTCACGCTCAACCGGGCCGCGAAACCAAAAAGCTTACATCCCCGCCGCGACCGCAAGACATGCGCCCGTCAGGCTGGAAACCTATCCGGATGGACACGCGACACTCTTGTTGCACTGCACAAAAGTGCCTTGACTCCTCTCCATCGCACCGATATATCTGTCCCCATGCTGCATTGCAGCACGTCCAGGTCCGGGCCGGCAGGTCTGCTTCGGGATGACAAGGCGGCGACCGGTGCCGGGGCTGCACCAGCGGACCGGCAACGACAGAGCGCGAAGGAGATAGCATATGGCAACCCGCACGCCGAAGGGGCCCGTGGCTGGCACGACGCTGAAGAAAGTCGTTGCGAAGCCCGCAGTGGTTCCGCCGGTTGAAAAGATTGAGAAGGCCCCCGTGGCCGCTGAACCCGCGCCGGCCCCGGCGGTCGCGCATGCGGTGGAGGAGGTGAAGACCGCCCCCGCTGAACCCGCGCCGACGCCTGTGGCCGACCCGGTGGCTGTCGAGGCCCCTGTGGTCAAGGCACCCGAGGCACCAAAGGCACCGGCCCCCAAGGCCGTGGCGAAGCCGGCGGCGCCCAAACCAGTGAAACCGGCGGCTCCCAAGGCCGCTGCCGCCCCCGCGGCAAGTGAACCCGCCGCGCCCGCGGCAAAAGATGTTGTCCAGGCTGTCGCCTATACCAAGGAAAAGGTGGAAAAGATGAGCAAGCAGGTTTTCGCCACGTTCGACGATGTCGTCGGCTTCCAGAAGGAAAATGTGGAGGCTTTCGTGGCTTCCTCCACGATCCTGACCAAGGGCTTTGAAGCCCTGTCGAAGGAAATCGCCGCCTTCACCCAGGCTCAGTATGAGCAGTCGGTCGCGACCACCAAGGCCCTGTTCGCCGTGAAGTCGGTGAAGGAACTGGTCGACCTGCAGACCGAATTCGCCAAGTCCTCCTTCGACGCCATCGTCGCCGAGGCCACCAAGGTCTCCGAAGCCGGCATCAAGGTCGCCAACGAAGCCGCCGAGCCGATTACCGCCCGCGTCAACGCGACGGTCGAAAAGCTGTCGAAGCTGAAGGCCGCCTGATATTTGTTCCCTCAGGCGCCGGGCGGGCGCATCCGCGCCCTTGGCTTACGGCACCACGTGGTGCCGGGCCGGCAGTCGCCGGCCACCGGGCTTTGAATTTGTGAACGGGGTGTCGGCAACGGCACCCCGTTTTGCGTTTTGGGGTGCTATTCCCGCCAGAAGCGCCACACGCTGGCCGGTGGGATGTTGGCGATGGTGAAGCCGACGCGGCGGCCCTTCAGGCTCAGCGCCCGGCGCTTCACGGGGGAACGGGCGGAGTAGGTGTAGGAATAGAAGGCGCGGCCCGGTGGCATGATGTCGAAGATCGCGTCCACGATACGGCCCTGATCCTCCGCCGGGATCAGGATCATGGGCAGGCAGACCAGGACCGTGCCCACCTTGCCCTTCAGATCATCAGGCAGCATGGCGCGGATATCGGCCACGTCGCCTTCCAGCACATGGATGCCGGGATAATGCCGGCGCAGGTAATCGGCCAGTTCGGGGTCGCGTTCGACGGTGTAGAGCTTGTCGGCGGGCACACCGGCTTCCAGGATGGCGCGGGTTACAGAACCTGTGCCGCCGCCGAATTCCACCACCACCTCATCTGGCCCACGTGTGATCTGTTCGGCCATCAGGCGCGACAGGGACGGGGCCGATGGGGTGATGGATGCCATGCTCAGCGGATTGGCCAGCCAGCGCTTGAAGAACAGCCAGGCGGCGCTGGCGTCTTGATGCGTGCGGACCGTGGCGTGGCGATGGATCATTCTGTCAACCTGACGGTGATGCCGGCTTCAGACATGGCATGCCCATTGCCGCATTGCAACGACAGCCCCATGACAAGCCTGGGATGTGTCGCCGCACCCAACTGTATGTGGGCTTATACACTGCCCGCCGCCAGCGCCGTTTCCATCTGTTCGGACAGGTCCAGCCATTCCATTTCCACGCCTTCCAGATCGTTGGAAACGGAACCCAGCTCAATCTGCAGCTTTGAAACCTTGTCCGACGGGCCTTCATAGAGCTTGGGATCGGCCAGCTTGGCCTCCAGTTCCGTCTTGCGCTTGGTCAGGGTGGCCATCTTCTTTTCCAGCCCCTCAATCTGGCGGCGCAGGGGGGCCAGTTGCTGACGCAATTCCGCGGCCGCGCGGCGTTCCTCCTTGCGGGCATCGCGCCCGCCGGACTTGTCGGCTGCGGCATTGCCGCCTACACCGGCGGCGGCGGCCCGTTCGGCCCGGCTTTTTTCCAGCAGCAGGCGCTTGTAATCCTCCAGATCACCCTCGAACGGCTTGCAGGTGCCTTCATTGACCAGCCACAACCGATCGGCGGTCAGTTCGACCAGATGCGGATCGTGGCTGATGACGATGACCGCGCCCTCATACTCGTTCAGCGCCTCCACCAGCGCCTCGCGGCTGTCGATATCCAGATGGTTGGTCGGTTCGTCCAGCATCAGGATATGCGGCGCGTCGCGCGTCATCATGGCCAGCAGCAGCTTGGCCTTCTCGCCACCCGACAGGCTGCTGATCTTGGTATCGGCCTTGGGCTGGGTGAAGCCGAACCGACCCAGATGGGAGCGCGCCTGCCCCTCCAGCGTGCCTGTGGGCATCACTGACTGCATCTGTTGCAGGGCGGTCCAGTTCAGGTTCAACTCGTCCGACTGATGCTGTGCAAAGTAGCCCACGCGCAGCTTGGATGAACGGAACATCTCCCCGCCCATAGTGCCCAGGCGGCCGGCCAGCAGCTTGACCAGGGTCGATTTGCCATTGCCATTGGCGCCCAACAGCGCGATGCGGTCATCGGCGTCAATGCGCAGGCCCAGCTTGCGCAGCACGACCCGGTCGCCATAGCCCACCGACACATTATCCAGCCGGATCAGCGGTGGGGCCAGTTCGTCGGGCGAGGGGAAGTTGAAATTGACGGGCGTGTCGTCAATGACCTGGATGCGCGGGCCCAGCCGTTCAATCGCTTTGAGTTTCGACTGCGCCTGGGTGGCCTTGCTGGCCTTGGCGCGGAACCGGTCAACGAAGGCCTGAAGGTGGGCGCGCTGGGCGTCCTGCTTGGCGGCCTGGGCCTTGGCATGCTCCATCCGCATGGTGCGGACCTGCACGAACTGATCGTAATTGCCGCCATACGCCGTCAGCTTCAACTGATCCAGATGCACGATGCTGGTCGGCACGCGGTTCAGCAGGCCACGGTCATGGGACACGATCAGCATCGTGTGCGGGTAGTTGCGAAGATACTCCTCCAGCCACAGGGTCGCTTCCAGATCCAGATGGTTGGTCGGTTCGTCCAGCAGCAGCAGATCGGGTTCGGCGAACAGCACGCCGGCCAGGGCTACGCGCATGCGCCAGCCACCGGAGAAATCCGAACAGGGCCGTCGCTGGGCGTCCGCATCGAAACCCAGGCCCGACAGGATGCGCGCGGCGCGCGCCTCTGCCGAATGGGCCTGGATATCGGACAGGCGGTGATGGATTTCCGCGATGCGCAGGGGGTCTGTCGCCGTTTCCGCCTCGGCCAGCAGGGCGGTGCGTTCGGTATCGGCGGCCAGCACGGCGTCGATCAGCGTCGTCTCGCTGCCCGGTGCCTCCTGTTTCACCCAGCCCATTTTCAGGCCGGTGGGCAGGGTGATGGCGCCGGCATCGGCCTGCACCTCGCCCGCGATCAGGCGCAGCAGGGTGGATTTGCCCGTGCCGTTGCGCCCCACCAGCGCCACGCGATGCCCGGCGGGAATGGTGACAGAGGCCTGATCCAGCAACAAGCGGCCGGCGATGCGATAGGTGAGGTCGGTGATCTGCAGCATGATGACCGCCCCTTACCATAAAGCGTAGAGCCGCAGAAGCGGGACGCATACATGGCCCGCCGGATTCGGCGTTGCAGCAGAGCGGGACCCCCTGTATAAGCCGCCGCAGTTTCAAGCCTATGTCTTATGGAGATACCCATGGCTGTCGAACGGACGCTGTCGATCGTCAAGCCCGACGCGACCCGCCGCAACCTGACCGGCAAGATCAACGCCCGCTTCGAAGAAGCCGGCCTGCGTATCGTTGCCCAGAAGCGCGTCTGGCTGTCCAAGCAGCAGGCCGAGCAGTTCTATGACGTGCACCGCGAGCGTCCGTTCTTCGGCGAGCTGGTGTCCTTCATGATCTCCGGCCCGGTGGTCGTGCAGGTTCTGGAAGGTGAGAACGCTGTGGCTCGCAACCGCGAGATCATGGGCGCCACCAACCCGGCCAATGCCGCCGCCGGCACGATCCGCAAGGACTTCGCCGAGAGCATCGAGGCGAACTCCGTCCATGGCTCCGACAGCCTGGACAACGCCAAGATCGAGATCGCCTACTTCTTCGCCGGTACCGAAATCGTCGGCTGATAAAGCCACGATTGACGGTTCCGACAGGAACACGCATCTGAGGAAAGCCGCCGGGGGAAACTCCGGCGGTTTTTCTTTTGGGCGGTTTGCCTATATGCTGCGAGCGTCATGCAAGGGATATGAGCCATGGCCGGCACGCTGGACGACGTGGTGACAAGGATTGAGGGCTGCGCAGATGAGCTGCGCCGACGCGGCATCCGCCACCTGTCGGTCTTTGGCTCCGTCGTGCGGGGCGAGGATCGGACCGACAGCGACGTCGATATCGCCATCGACATCGACCCCAACCGTTCCTTCTCCTTGATCCGTATGGAAGATACGCGGCTGATGCTGGAAGGGCTGCTTGGCCGTCCGGTCGATCTGGGGGAAACAGACAGTTTCCGTCCGCCGGTTCGCGCCGCGTTTGAGCAGCAGCATGTGCGGGTTTTTTGATGGGGCGGGGTGATGATCACCGTGTCGCGGATATCCTGGCAGCCATTGCCGATATTCGTAGCGACACGGAGGCAATGGATTATCCCGCCTTCGCCGCCAATCCCGTTGTTATCCGCTCTGTTCTCTATTCTATCGGCGTCATCGGAGAGGCCGCCAAAAGCTTGAGCCCTGCGGTCAAGGACAGTGCCCCCGACATCCCATGGCGGGCCATTGGTGCTATTCGGGACCGTATCGTCCATGAATATTTCCGGACGAATACCCGCCGCATATGGGATGTGGTGATGGACGATCTTGACGGCCTGGAATCTACCTTGCAGCGATGGCAGGGGCGTTAGGCTCCATTACCCCAGATCGACGATCTTCACCTTCTTGCCCGCGATGGCCAGCGCCAGTTTGCCCTGTTTCAGGCGCAGGGCGGCGTCGCCGAACAGGTCGCGGCGCCAGCCTTTCAGGGCTTGGACATCGGCCTTGTCATCGCCCGCGATGGCTTCCAGATCGGCGGCGTTGGCGACAAGGCGGCTGGCCACGTCATTATCGTCGCAGACCATTTTCAGCAGCACGCGCAGCAGCTCCACAATCGGGGCGATGCCGGGTGCCGGTTCCACACGCGGTTCGGCGCGCGGTAGGGCGCTGTCGGGAATGGCCTGGGCCGTCTTGATGGCGGCCAGGATCTCCGTGCCATACCGGCCCTGCGCCATGCCGGCACCCAGGCCGCGCGTGCGGCCCAGATCATCGACATTGCTGGGCGCATGGGCAGCGATTTCCATCAGCGCCTCGTCCCGCAGCACGCGGTTGCGCGGCAGGTTCTTGCGCTGCGCCTCCCGCTCCCGCCAGGCGGCGACCTCTTTCAGGATGGCCAGGAAACGCGGCTTTTCGGTGCGGACCTTCAGACGCTTCCAGGCGTCCTCCGGCTCCGTCCGGTAGGTGGCGGCATCGGTCAGGATGGCCATTTCATCTTCCAGCCAACCTTCACGACCCGTGCGGGTCAGCTTGGCGCGGATCTTCTCATAGGCCGGGCGCAGATGCGTGACGTCCGACAGCGCATATTGCAGCTGCCGGTCGGTCAGGGGCCGGTGCGACCAGTCGGTGAAACGGCTGGATTTGTCGATCCGCGCCGGCGTCAGTTTGGTGATCAGCGTCTCATACCCGACCGAATCGCCAAAGCCGCAGACCATAGCGGCTACCTGCGTGTCAAACAGCGGGGCCGGCACCTGACCCGTCAGGTTCACGAAGATTTCCAGGTCCTGGCGGGCCGCGTGGAATACCTTCAGCACCTTCGGGTCGGCCAGCAGCTCATACAGCGGCGACAGGTCGATGCCGGGGGCCAGCGGGTCGATGGCGGCGGCCTCATTGGGCCCGGCCACCTGAACCAGGCACAGTTCGGGCCAGTAGGTTTTTTCCCGCATGAATTCCGTATCGACGGTGACGTACTCGGCGTCACGGACACGGGCGATGAAGGCGGACAGGGCGTCGGTGGTGGTGATCAAGCTCATGGCCGGATGTGATACAACAGCCCATCGCCGCTGTCGAATACGGATATCCGTCGGGCCGGCATGCGTAGACCCGTTTCCCGCGCCTAAATCCCGGCAATGCCGGGGCTGTCCCGCGCTTGCCGGCCTTGACAAGCCATGCCCGTCCGGTGTGGTGTGCGCACTTCGTGCCGGAGGCTTTGCCGCCGGTGTCCCCTTTCTGTTGCCTGTTCGCATCTGGGATCGATCCGCCATGCACGCCTATCGCTCGCATAATTGTGGCCAACTCCGCCTGGACCATGCCGGTCAGACCGTCCGCCTGTCCGGCTGGATCAACCGCAAGCGCGACCATGGGCAGTTGCTGTTCGTTGATCTGCGCGACCATTTCGGCATCACGCAGTTGGTCGTCGACACCTCCTCCCCGCATTTCAAGGTGCTGGAAGGTCTGCGCCTGGAATCGGTGGTGACCATCACCGGTGAAGTGGTGGCCCGCACGGGCGAGACCGTGAATGAGAACCTGCCCACCGGCCATATCGAGGTGGTGGTGCGCGACGTGTCGGTGCAGTCGGCTGCCGACCCGCTGCCGCTTCAGGTCAATAGCGAACAGGATGCCGGCGAGGAGCTGCGCCTGCGTTACCGCTTCCTGGACCTGCGCCGCGAGAAGATGCAGAAGAACATCCTTCTGCGCTCCAACGTCATCGCGTCGGCCCGCCGCCGCATGATCGACCAGGGTTTCGTGGAGTTCCAGACCCCGATCCTGACGGCCAGCAGCCCCGAAGGTGCCCGCGACTTCCTGGTGCCCTCGCGCAACCATCCCGGCAAGTTCTACGCCCTGCCGCAGGCCCCGCAGCAGTTCAAGCAGTTGTTGATGGTGTCGGGCTTCGATCGCTATTTCCAGATCGCCCCCTGCTTCCGCGATGAAGACAGCCGTGCGGATCGCTCGCCGGGTGAGTTCTACCAGCTCGATTTCGAGATGAGCTTTGTCACCCAGGAAGACGTGTTCGCGGCCATCGAGCCGGTGATCCACGGGATTTTTGAGGAATTCAGCGGCTTCACGGGTACCAAGCGGGCCGTGTCCCCGTACCCGTTCGTGCGCATCCCGTATGCTGAATCGATGCTGAAATACGGCAACGACAAGCCGGACCTGCGCAACCCGCTCGTCATCACTGACGTGACCGAGGTGTTCAAGCGCGAGGATGTGGAGTTCAAGGCCTTCAAGGGCGTGATCGAGAAAGGCGGCGTGGTTCGCGCCATTCGTGCGCCGTCGGTCAGCGACCGTCCGCGCAGCTTCTTCGACAAGCTGAACGACTGGGCCCGGGGACTGGGTGCGCCGGGCCTGGGCTATATCCTGTTCGAAGCCGCCGGCGGCAAGGGCCCCATCGCCAAGTTCGTGCCGGAAGCAGCCCAGGCGGCCCTGCGTGAGCTGGTCGGTCTGAAGGATGGCGATGCCGTCTTCTTCGTCTGCGATCAGGTCGGCCCCGCCGCCAAGCTGGCCGGTCTGGCCCGCACCAAGATCGGTGAGGAATTGGACCTGATCGAGAAGGACACCTACAAGTTCTGCTGGATCGTCGATTTCCCGATGTTCGAATATGACGAAGAGCGCAAGAAGATCGACTTCTCGCACAACCCGTTCTCCATGCCGCAGGGCGGGCTGGACGCGCTGCTGAACCAGGATCCGCTCACCATCAACGCCTATCAGTACGACATCGTCTGTAACGGTGTTGAACTGTCCTCGGGCGCGATCCGGAACCACAAGCCGGAGATCATGTACAAGGCGTTCGAGATTGCCGGTTATCCGCCGGAGGTTCTGGAAGCCAAGTTCGGCGGCATGCTGTCGGCCTTCAAGCTGGGCGCCCCGCCGCACGGTGGCTCGGCCCCCGGCATCGACCGCATGGTCATGCTGCTGGCCGACGAGCCCAACATCCGCGAAGTCATCGTCTTCCCGCTGAACCAGCGCGCCGAAGACCTGCTGATGCAGGCCCCCAACGCCACCACGCCGGACCGGCTGAAGGAACTGCATATCAAGCTGGACCTGCCCAAGCCGAAGATCACGACGGCGGACCCCGCCTGAGACTGAAAAAGCCCGCCTTTAAGGCGGGCTTTTTTGTTGGCTGTTCGTGGCTCGGATTAGGCCTCGTTAATCCGCGCCATGACTACTCGATCAATGGGCAGTCGTTCTCCACCCCATACCGCTCGATCCGCAGCGACTTCTCCGCCACGTTCCACCGGTACAGCCTGCTAAAGGCGCATTCGGGCAGGTTGGGCAGGGTGGGGCCACCCATGGCGGCGATCAGGGGCGTGACCGTGTTGGAATGGCCGACCACCAGCGCCACCTGACCGGGTTTCAGGGTGCCCAGCTTTTCGGCCAGTTGCTTCACATGCGTCGGGATATCGCCGGGCGGGATGGGCACCACTTCTGGCGTCACGCCCAGGGCCGCCGCCGTGGGGGCAGCGGTGTCGCGGGTGCGGCGGGCGTGGCTGGTCAGAATCATGGTAGGCGCGGTGGCGCGCAGCAGGTCGGCCAGGCTCTGGGCCCGGGCCTGCCCCGCCGGGGTCAGGCCGGGATCCGCCTCGGTCGATTTCTCCGCGTGGCGGACCAGGACTACTTCCTGCGCGATTGTGGGCAGGGCGAGGACAAGGGTCAGGGCCAATGCGGCCGTCAGACGGATCATGCTTTGGCCTTTCGCTTGCCCGACAGCGGATGGTGCATCTCCACCGTCTGTTTCAGCCGTTCACCCGCGACATGCGTATAAATCTGGGTCGTGCCGATATCGGCATGGCCCAGCATCTTCTGTACCGAGCGCAGATCGGCGCCATGGTCCAGAAGGTGGGTGGCGAAGCAATGGCGTAGCACATGGGGGCTGACCTTGGCGGGGTCCAGCCCGGCGCGGATGGCCAGATCCTTCAGCAACTGCCCGAACCGCTGCCGCGTCAGGACGCCTGCGGTGGCGCGCGAAGGGAACAGATAGGCCTGCTGCTTGCCCTCCCGCCCCTTGGTCATGAAATAGGGCCGGTCGGGCAGATAGGCCGAAATGGCGTCGCGGGCGGGGGCGGACAAGGGCACCAGCCGTTCCTTGCCACCCTTGCCGCGCACGATCAGGGCGCGGGCATCACGGGTCAGGGCGTTCATGGGCAGGCCCACCAGTTCCGACACGCGCAGGCCCGTGGCGTACAGCACCTCCAGCAGGGCATTCAGCCGCCGCCCCTCCGGCGCGCCCAGACGGGCGGCTTCGGCCAGCATGGCGGCAACATCACTTTCCGACAGAATCTTGGGTAGGGACCGGCCCTGCTTGGGCGTGTCCAGGACGCTGGCCGGGTCTTCGGCCCGGCGCCCCTCCGACACCAGGAATTTGTAGTACTGGCGCAGGGCCGACAGACGGCGGGCCACGGTTTTGGCCGCCGACGCATCCTTGATGCGATCGGCATAAAGATGCTCCAGATAGGCCCGCAGATCATCGCTGCTGGCCTGATCCAGGCTGGGCCGCTTGGCCTGTGTCAGGAAGCCAGCCACATCCGTCAGGTCCCGGCGATAGGCATCGCGCGTGTTAGCGCTGGCGGCGCGTTCGGCCACCATCATGTCCAGAAAAGCATCGACCCAGGGCGGCGGCGGGGCGGGGGCCTTGCGGGGCCGGCCCGGCCGTGCCTTGGTCGCCCCTGTCGTCGGTGCCACCCCCGCCATCGCCCTCACGCCCCCGGCCGCAGCAGGCCGGCAATCGCCTCCGCCCCGATCTGCCGGGCCTGATCGGACAGGCCGGCGCGGGTCAGATCGGTCAGGATGGTGGCAAGGTCGAAGGGTGGCGTGCCCACGGCCCCATCACTACCCAGCGCGGTAACGGCGTCCAGCAGGACAGCGCCCTTCACCTGGCCCGGCGGGGCGCCGCCATCGGTCAGCGGCGGCAGCGGCGCATCTTTGCCACCATGCAGGGCAGTCAGCAGGATCAGCACTTCTTCCGCCTTGTCGCGGGCGGCATCGCCGCCCAGATCGCGAACCCAGCGGGCGCGGTCGAAATCATCCTCCCGCAGCAATCCATGCGCAGCGGCCAGCGGCCAGAGCCGGGCGAAGGCCCCTTCATCCTTCGACGCGTTGAAATCATCGCGCGCCAGATTGATCCAGGGGCCGGCGGCGGTGGCCTCCCCCTGCAGCAGGTGCAGGCGGGCAACCAGTGGCGCGATGGACGCAAACCCGACGGTCAGGCGGAATTGCCGTGCCTCTTCCAGCAGCAGGGCACCATAGGCACCCGCCTGCTGTTCGGTGGAGCTGGCCAGCATCGCCACCTTGAACAGCCCAGCCTTGGCGGCGGGCGTCGGTTCGGCGCGCAGGGCCTTCAGCAATTGTGCCCGCAACAGCGGCGTCGGCTTCTTGGCGGCGGCGACGGTCAGGGCCTTTGGATCGGCATCGGCCACCGCCTCATAGACCGACAGCAGGCCGGGACCATCCAGTCCGCCCAAAGCGACGGCCCGTTCGGCGGCGGCCAGACGCTGCGGCACCGGCAGGGTGCCAAGCCGCGCCAAGGCGGCCAGCGGGCCGGGGCCGCTGATCTTGGTTTCCGGCGGGAAGGGACGGCCTGACACCAGAATCAAGGCCAGTTGCGTGGGCGTGGGTTCCAGAACGCCCTTCACAGGCGTTTTCACCCCGTTGGCGGCCCCTTCGGCCAGCCGCGCGAACAGGTCGTCCTTGTCGCCCTGTTCACGCATCAGATCCAGGCCCAGGAAGACGCCGTCCGTCTGACCATTGGCGACCTGACAGACAATCTGCCATTTCTGCCAGACAGGATGCTGGAACCGCGACAGCAGGCCCGGCACCTGATCACAGGCCGATTGCCGATCACCCGCGAAGAAGCGCATTTCCAGCCAGGCGAGTGCTGCCCCTTCATCCTCCAGCACGGCGGGGGCGACATTGCGGAGCGCATCGGCGCCGTCGGCATCCCCGATGCGCAACAGCGCCTCTGTCCGCAGGGCCGCGAAATTCCGGGTCCTTTCCCCGGCACCCAAGCCGTCGGCGCTGGTCAGCAGCAGGCCACGGGTCATGGCGCGCAGGGCCGGGCTGGTCAGCCCGGCAGGAATGCCGGCCACCAGCGCTTCCACATCGGCGCGCGGCAGCCCGTGCCACAGGTCTGGCGTCAGGCCACCATTGTCGGGGCCCAGCGTACCGGCTAGTTCCGGGTCCTGCGCCTTCAATTCCTCCACCATCACGCCCTTGGGCGAGCGGGCGTCGGCGGGCGAGGGGGCGGCGGCATCGGGAATGGCCGCGTCGGGGGCGGCCGACGGTTCCGCAGGCGGCGTCGTGGCCGCTGGCGGGAACAGGGAGACAGGGGCGCCTGTGGGGATGGAGGGCACAGGCTCCGCCTGCTGTGCCAGGGCCGTGCCAGCCAGCAGCGTTAGGCCCAGGGCCGCAATTCCACCCAGCGGGCCACCCCGCCGGCGGTGCCGGTCACTTGAAACGGTCATTCGGGATCACCCGTTCCACCGGCTGCGAGGGGGCGGGCAGGTCGACGCTGGCCAGTACGGCGAAACCGCCGACACCGACAAGCACAACGACCAGCAGCAGAATCTTCACCAGCATGCTCATGGAAAACAGGTCCCGAACCAGATTGACAGACAGTCGCATGGATAGATGGTCCAGCCATGCGTCGGCGACCAGTGCCGGCTCCGCTTTTCCCTTGGCTCTCAGGGTTGGGTGACCCCACCCCCTCGTGCTATGGAAACGTCCGTTCCGGTGGCCTTGCCCCGCACCATAGCGCCCGCGCCATGGGCTGGCAATCACGCCACCATCCGCCATCCCGGTTGGTCCCCGTCAGGGCCTGCCGGCAAGCTGGACCTTGGAGCCCATGTCCGTGACGGTGCTGCCCATCCCCAAGACACTGGTGCTGATCGGCCTGATGGGGGCCGGCAAGACCAGCATTGGCAAGCGCCTGGCCGCCAAGCTGGGCCTGCCCTTCGTCGATGCCGATCATGAGATTGAGCGGGCAGCCGGCTGTACCATCCAGGAAATCTTTGACCGGTTTGGGGAGGCGGGGTTCCGCGACGGCGAACGCCGCGTCATCGCCCGGCTGCTGGACCAGCCGGTGCAGGTCCTGTCCACGGGCGGCGGCGCCTTCATGGATGAGGCGACGCGCCAGACCATCCGCGACCATGGCATCTCCATCTGGCTGCGCGCCGATCTGGACCTGCTGGTCCACCGCACCGCCCGTCGCGACCACCGGCCCCTGCTGCGCCAGGGTGACCCGCGCGCGGTTCTGGGCCGGTTGATGGATATCCGTTACCCCGTCTATGCCCAGGCCGACCTGACCGTGGACAGCGACGACAGTCCCCCCGATGTCACCACCGACCGCGTCATCGCGGCGCTTCGCCAATGGCTGGGCGATGCCGACAGCAGCGCCGCCTGACCGACCCGACACCATCTGGAACTGACCATGACCCGCCCGAGCACCATCGTCCCCGTCGCCCTGGGTGACCGTTCTTATGACATTCATATCGGGCCGGGCCTGATCCGTCATGCGGGTACCCTGATCCGCGATGCGGTGGGCAACCGCCCGCTGGTGGTGCTGACCGACAGTGCCGTGGCCGAACTGCACCTGTCGCCGCTGCTGGATAGTCTGCGCGCCGCCGGTGCCAAGGTGCTGGACCCGATCATTGTGCCGTCGGGTGAAGCCAGCAAGGATATGGAAAAGCTGGGTGAGGTGATGGACGCCCTGCTGTCGCGCGGGATTGAGCGCAAGACGGTGCTGGTGGCGCTGGGCGGCGGGGTCGTAGGCGACCTGGGTGGCTTCGCGGCGGCCATTGCCCTGCGCGGCATCGATTTCATCCAGGTGCCGACCACGCTGCTGTCCCAGGTGGACAGTTCTGTCGGCGGTAAGACCGGCATCAACAGCCGCCATGGCAAGAACCTGATCGGCGCCTTTCACCAGCCGCGTCTGGTGCTGGCCGACACGGACAGCCTGAAGACCCTGCCGAAGCGGGAAGTGCTGGCCGGCTATGCCGAAGTGGTGAAATATGGCCTGATCGACCGGCCTGATTTCTTCACCTGGCTGGAAGCCAATGGACAGGCGCTGGTCGATGGCGACGACGCCCTGCTGACGGAGGCGATCCGGGTATCGTGCGATGCCAAGGC
The DNA here is from genome assembly GCF_002868735.1 of Niveispirillum cyanobacteriorum. Taxonomy (GTDB): domain Bacteria; phylum Pseudomonadota; class Alphaproteobacteria; order Azospirillales; family Azospirillaceae; genus Niveispirillum; species Niveispirillum cyanobacteriorum. Next base: position 2,896,558 of record NZ_CP025611.1, read on the forward strand.
CGATATCGTGGCCAAGGATGAGCGCGAAGGCGGCTTGCGCGAACTGCTGAACCTGGGTCACACGTTCGGCCATGCGCTGGAGGCGGAGGCCGGTTATGGCACGGCCCTGCTGCATGGCGAGTCGGTGGCTATCGGCATGGTGATGGCCTTTGACCTGTCGGTGCGTATGGGCCTGTGCCCCGCCGGTGATCTGGCGCGGGTGAAGGCGCATCTGACTTCGGTTGGGCTGCCCGTGTCGGCGGCCCATCTGGGCGGCGGTGCCTGGACGGCAGAAAAGCTGGCAGCCCACATGGCCAAGGACAAGAAGGTGAAGGATGGGCGCGTCACCTTCATCCTGGCCCGCGGCATCGGCAAGGCCTTCCGCTGCGCCGATGTGGCGCTGCAGGATGTGAAGGCGGTGCTGGCGGCCTCGCTGGCAACCTGAGGTCCTACCCCATCCCTATGCCGGGTTGGTTTTGCCAAGCCGTTGGTTTACCTTGACCCATCGGTCCAAGGCAGGACCCACCAATTCGGGGTAGGGCATGTTCGCCATCATCGGCCTTGTCGGCGTGTTCTTCTGCGTGTTCGGCGGTTACGTCATTTTCGGCGGCAAAATGGGCATCATTGTTGAGGCCCTGCCAAAAGAGATCATGATCATCGGTGGATCGGGTATCTCCTCCTTCCTGATCACCAATTCCGCGCACACGGTCAAGGCGTCGGGCAAGGACATCAAGAAGATCTTCGCGGGCTCCCCCTTCCATAAGAAGGAATATATCGAGCTTCTGTCCCTGCTCTATCAGATCTTGAAGACCATGAAGAGCAAGGGTGTGCTGGCCATTGAGCAGCACATCGAAAAGCCCCTGGAAAGCAACATCTTCAACGCCTATCCCGCCGTGATGAAAAGCAACACGACGGTCAAGTTCATCGCTGACTATCTGCGCATGTATTCCATCGGTGTTGATAATCCGATGGAAATGGAAAGCCTGATGGAGGCCGAGATCGACAAGATGAAGCATGAGGACCAGCATTCGTCCCATGCCATCCAGGGTCTGGCAGACGCGTTGCCGGCCCTTGGCATCGTGGCTGCCGTGCTGGGCGTGATTAAGACCATGGCCTCGATCTCCGAACCGCCGGAAGTGCTGGGCAAGCTGATCGGCGGCGCGTTGGTCGGCACCTTCATGGGCATCTTCCTGGCCTATTGTCTGGCCGCCCCCATTGCCGGGCGCTTGAAGGGCATCGCGGAAGAGGACAGCCTGTTTTATGGCGTGATCAAGACGGCGGTCGTGGCGCATCTGGGTGGGTATGCCCCACAGGTCTCCATCGAAGCGGCCCGAAAGAAGGTGCCCTCGGAATACATGCCCGACTTCAACGAGTTGGAAGAACTTCTCTCCCAGATCAGTTGAGGCACCCTCGTCACAAAAACCCGGCCCCGGCAACGGCGGCCGGGTTTTTTGTTGCTGTGCGGCATGTCTCCGCCGCTGGAAAAATTTGGAACAAGCGTTTAAATCCCTCTGGAAACCGGCGTCGGAAAGCCCCAAGCTATCGTTAATAAGACTGTGGAAAACACAGGTGACGGATACGCTTGGGAGGAAGATCCGAATGCTCGCTGGTTTGATGATGGACCGTCCGCTGATGATCATCGGTCTGCTGCGCCATGCCGCACAGAATTATGCCGATCAGGTGATCACATCGCGTTTCGCAGGCGAGGCGGCGCACCACTATACCTGGAAGGATGCCTGGCACCGCACCGCGCGGCTGGCCCATGCGCTTGACGCGCTAGGTGTGAAGCCGGGGGACCGGGTGGGCACCCTGGCCTGGAACGACCATCGGCATTTGGAGCTTTATTATGCCCTGCCGGGGATCGGTGCCATCTGCCACACAGTCAATCCGCGCCTGTTCCCCGATCAGATCACCTATATCGTGAACCATGCCGAGGATCGGTTCCTGTTCATTGATCCCATGTTCCTGCCGCTGTTGGAAAAGCTGTGGCCGGCCTTCAGGGGGGTCGAAGGTGTGGTGGTGATGACGCGGGCCGAGCTGATGCCGGCCAGCAGCGTGATCCCCAATCTCCACTGTTATGAAACCCTGCTGGCCGGGCACCCCGATACGTACGATTGGCCGGAGTTTGATGAGAACACGGCCTGCGGCCTTTGCTATACTTCGGGCACTACGGGCAACCCCAAGGGCGTGCTGTATTCACACCGTTCCTCGGTCCTGCATGCCTATGGCGTGCTGACGGCGCCGGGGCTGGATGTGCGCGCGGCGTCCAGCATTCTGGTGGTGGTGCCCCTGTTTCATGCCAATGCCTGGGGCTACCCCTATTCCGCTGCCATCGTGGGGGCCAAGATGGTGCTGCCCGGTCCCAAGCTGGACGGCAAAAGCGTCTATGAGCTGATGGAACAGGAACAGGTCACCATCTCCTCTGGCGTGCCCACGGTCTGGCTGGGCCTGCTGGCGCATATGCGCGCCACGGGGGCGAAGTTCAGCAGCCTGAAGAATGTGACGGTCGGCGGCTCTGCCCTGCCGCGCGCCATGCTGGAGGAATTTGAGCTGACCCATGGCGTGGCCTGCGTCCAGGGCTGGGGCATGACGGAGCTGTCGCCCGTCGGGTCCGTCGGCGCCCTGTCCCAGGCCGAGGCGGCCCTGCCCGTGGAACAGCAGCATGACGCCAAGCTGCGGGCCGGACGCCCGCTCTATGGTGTGGAAATGCGCGTCATCGGCCCCGACGGACAGGATCAGCCGCGCGATGGCCATTCCTATGGCGAGTTGGTGGTGCGCGGGCCCTGGATCACGCGCGGCTATTACAAGGATGACAAGGCCAACGAGAACGCCTTCACCCCCGATGGCTGGTTCAAGACCGGCGACGTGGCGGTGATCAGCGATGATGGGGCCATGAGCATCGTGGATCGCGCCAAGGACGTGATCAAATCGGGCGGCGAATGGATAAGCTCCATCGACCTGGAAAACGCCGCCATGGGCCACCCGTCGGTGCAGGAAGCGGCGGTGGTGGGTGTGCCGCATCCGCGCTGGGTCGAGCGGCCCCTGCTGATCATTGTGTCCCGCGCTGGTCATGAACCGGATAAGGCTGCCTTGATGCGCCATCTGGAAGGCGAGGTGGCGAAGTGGTGGTTGCCCGACGACATCGTCTTCGTGCCTGAACTGCCGCATTCGGCCACGGGCAAGCTGCTTAAGACGGAACTGCGCAAGCGGTTCCTCAACCATCCCCTGCCATCAACGGGGGCGGCGGCGGAGTGATGGTAACGGTAAATTTTTTGACTGTTGGTACGCGGCGACTGCCGCCGCCCGGCGAAGGAGGGGACATCAAATCATGATACGTAGGGCGGGAAAAGTGGCATTTCACATCGCGTGACGTGAAGCAGTTCACAAGGACATCCTGTCATTTGGCGGCTATCGTGTGGGAAGTGTGCAACCCAAAATGGCCGCGCCATGAAACCGGACCCCATTGCCGACCTTATCAGCGCTGTTGACGGCATGCAGGCGCGGCTTGCCCAGGCGGGTGACCGCGCCCTGCTGCGTCAGATTGTTGGGGCGGATGCGGCACAGATGCTGGCCGATGTGCCGCCATCTGCCCGTGGCGTTCTGGTCTCCGCACAGGTGGAGGGGCGGTTGAACGCAGTCCGGCGGACGCATCCGGGGGCCGCGACCCTGCTGATGGGGGAGGATATGCGGACCACGGGGCTGCTGGTCCTGGACTGGCCTGCTCAGGGACCGGTGACGCTGCTGGAATTCCTGTTCCTGCCGCATCTGCGCGGGCAGGGGCGGGGGGCACGGCTACTGTCGGCCATCACCGCCGTCGCCAACGCACGCAGGCAGGTTATCCGCGCCACCCTGTTTTATGACAGCCGGGCCCGCCACCTGCTGTCGCGTGCGGGCTTTGCCAAGGTCCGCGACGACGGCACGGAAATCCTGATGGAACGCCGGGTCTAGCCTATCCCTGACGCAGACGGCGCAGCAGGGTCTGGCTGGCCTTGCCATCCACGGGCAGGCCCACAGATTTCTGATAGGCGCGGATGGCCGCGACTGTCCGTTTGCCCAGGAACCCGTCGGCCTTGCCCTTCTGCAAGCCCAGCTTGATCAGGCGGGTCTGGATTTCGCGCACGCCGGCCTGATCGACGGGGATGGCGCGGGTGCCGGTGCCTGCGGCAGCGCCGCTGATCATCGCTGTGACGGGGCCGGCGGTCGGGGCGGCCCCGTCCTCATCATCGTCCCCATCCTGGTCACTGCGGGGCAGGACGCCAGACACGGTTGACCGGCGTATGGTGGCGCTGCCCGGCGGGCCGCCCAGCATGCCGGCAGGCGGACCTTCCGCCACCTCCACATTACGGCCCCCGGCATCCAGGCGGCGCAGGGCCTGACGGGCGCCGGGGTCGCCGGCCTCCGCCGCCTGTCCATACCATGCCCGTGCCGCATCCAGGTCGGGGGCGCCGTCCACGCCCTGTTCATAGAGCGTGCCCAGCATGTAGAGCGCGCGGGCCACACCGGCATCAGCAGACTGCTGGAACCAGCGTGCGGCTTCTGCCGTATCCCGCTCCACGCCATAGCCTTCGGTGTAGAGCAGGCCCAGATCGAACGCCGCCTCGGCATGGCCCATTTCGGCGGCCTTGCGATACCAGTTGGCGGTCTGTTCCATATCGTCGGGAATGCCGATATCGCCCCGGAACAGCTCAGCCAGGGTCCAGGCGGCATCGGCATCGCCCTTGGCCGCCGCCTGCCCGTACCAGTAGATGGCGCGGCGCAGATCTTGCGCGCTTGTCGGCGTCTGCGAGGTCAGGGCATCGGCCAGGGCCATCTGCGAATCGGTATCGCCTTCCCGGGCCTTCCCCTCCAGCGCCTTCAATTCCGGGTCCGTCCCGGCGGGTAGCAGGGCTGGAACCTGCGTGCCGGCAGCCAGGGCCGCGGCCCCACCGGCAGCGGCAGCCGCCCCTGCGGCGGCGGCACCGGCCTTGCGGCGCGGCTTGCTGGGGGCCGCCGCCGGCTTGGGCGCGGTGGTGGCCGGCTTCTTCACGGCGGGCTTTACGGGCTTCTGCACCGTCGGCTTCTTCACCTCCTGCGCCGCAGCGGGGGCCGCGGCGGGGGCCAGTGTCAGGCCCGACAGCAGCAGGGGGGCCAGAAGGGCGGGAACGAATCGGTGCAAGGAGCGGGCGGCGTATTTGGGCATTCTTCGCGTATCCGGGCGGAGCCGGTCTTTCAGCCACAAGAGGTGGTAGGACGAACGCGACACTAACACGATTACCAGCGCCCGCCAGAGCTTCCACAGCAATGCGCGCAGCCTTTCGCGAAGCTATTGCACAGCGATGGCAAACTGACTATGGTGCGCGCCGCCCGTCGAACGGGACAATGTTGGGGCGTCGCCAAGCGGTAAGGCAGCGGTTTTTGGTACCGCCATTCCCAGGTTCGAATCCTGGCGCCCCAGCCACCCCTCCTCCCCCTGGTTTCTCTTATCAAGCTTGGCGCGCCGTCGCGTTCCATCTTCCGCATATATGCGACCGGTCATCTTGCGGTTCCGGTCATTCGGGGGGAAAATCGCGGTAGGAGGAATAGATAAAATTTTGTATACTTGTCCGATGGTGGATAGTGGAATCTATGTCTTTGGGGTATAAGCCCCTTTAATGGCCGATTAACCACCATCGCAGGCAAAGGCCGGTACTGGCAAATTCCAAGCGGAAGGGCGCAAGGGCAACTTCATGAATCGCCAACCGAATGCACCGAAACGCGACTGGGTCCGGGTAAAACCGGGCGAGCGTTCGTCTGCCACTGCGATGAATGAAAAGCCTGAGTATGACGATCAGAAGCTGCTGACGCTGCTGCAAAGCGCCAAGCGCGAGGTGCAGGGGCTGCGCCTGATCCATCTGCACATGTCGCTTCTGAAAGATAAGAGCCAGCTTGACCTGATCTCCATCAAGCGGGCCATGCAGGAAACCGCTGATCAGTCTGCCTATCTCCAGCTTTTCTCCCTGTCCAACGACGACGTCATCGTCTTGTACAAGGGCATCAAATTTTCCCTGATCTCCGACGTCTGTTCCAAGATCGAAAAGCTGATGCTGTCGCGCACCTCCATGGTGAAGCGCAATCCCTATGGGGAGGACAGCCTCTATTCCATCATGGAACTGTCGCTGAACTTCGTGAACGTGATCCGCTTCATCGAAGGTCTGGCGCGGGAGAACGGACCCGACGCCTCCAAGGCGGAGACGAAGCCGCCCATCACGCTGGAGGAACTGGGCAAGATCGAACGCGCCGTGCAGATGTTCGACCTGTCGCCTTTCATGCTGAACCAGCCGGTGGTCGATATCACCAATGGTGAACAGAACCAGTTCGAATATTTCGAGCTGTATATCGCCATCAAGGCGTTGGAAGAGCGGCTGTCGCCCAATTACGACATCACCGCCAACAAGTGGCTGTTCAGCTATTTCACGGCCAATCTCGATAATTCGGTGCTTAAGGCGCTGAATTACGGTGTGGATTTCCTGCGCGGGCGGCGCATCGGGTTGAACCTGAACCTGTCCACCATCATGTCGGCCTCGTTCGTGAAGTTTGACGAACGCCTGACGGCGGACCTGCGCGGCAATGTGATCCTGGAGATCAACAAGGCCGATCTGGTGGAGAATATCGACACTTATAAGGAAGTGGTCGATTTCGCCTCTTCCAAGGGCTACCAGATCTGTATCGACGGGCTGAACGACTTCTGGGTCACGCATATGGACCTGGAATATATGGCCTGCGACTATGCCAAGATTTTCTGGACCGACGAAATGGACATGATGTCGGACCATGAGTTTGAGGTGTTTTCTGAGAAGATCCGCGCACAGAGCAATTGCCGGTTCATTCTGGCCCGCTGCGGGTCGGTATCGGGCCTGATGTTCGCGGAAAAGGCGGGCATCCAGATGGTGCAGGGCCGTATCGTTGACAATATCCTGCGCAAGGGCGTGCTGCTGCGCGACGCCATCAAAAGCGCCAAGATGATGAATGATTGATGGCAGTTGCCGGTCGTCTGTAACGCGGGCTGGCAAGGTTACAAGGGTCTGTCCATTTCCAATACGATACATCCCGGAAATCCAGATAAGGGTTCGTCAACCCACCCTTTGGGTGATATGGTTCGTGTCGTAAAAGGGGACGGGCAGGCTATACTGGCCGTTGCAATGATCGCGGAAGATGGGGACCGGGTCAGCCCGGATGGTTTCAGTGTCTGAAAGAAACGCGACAGAAGGCCAGGGCAAGGACCAGGGTGACCAGAAGGGCGACACCAGCACCCATTTCCTGTTCACCTCCAAGGTCTTTCAGCTTCCGGGCGGCTATTTTGCCTTATCCAAGGATAATAACGATCCCGTCTTCAATGTTCATCTTGGCGATGTCTGGGGGAAGATTCCGTTCCGCACCCTTCGCGAGAGTTTTCAGATCGAAGACAAGAGTGACGATGCACGTCTGCTGACCATCGTCGAGAAGGGGCTGAAATTCGTCAAGGAGATCCGTCCGGGCGACAGCATCCCGCGCGAACTGCTGGATGGTTCGGCGTCATGGCGGGTGGATGAACGTCACCTGACCATTGCCCGTGGCCGCTTGACGCTGCAGCTCGTCTCCTGGATCACGGGCCGTGAGTCCATGATCACCGACCGGTTCCAGTTGGAACAGATCGTGGAAGATCCGCAGACTAAACAGAAAGCGCAGGAAGCCTTTTCCAAGCTGGCCAAGCAATTCGGCCTGCCGGAAGATCGTAAGCAGGAGATGGTCGACAAGGTCGATTATCTGGCGCGCGAGCTGTCCTATATCGAGGCATTGCGCGACCGTTACAGCCATGTTCAGAAGATCATGTCGAAGCTGAACCAAGCCAGGCGCACCTTTAAGGGTGAAGGGCAGGTAGTGGCGGATGTTTCACGTATGCAGGCCCTGGCCAAGACACCCATCGCCAATTTCGACGATATCTTTGATCAGGTGGACGGGCAGACGGCCGAGGTGATGGCCATGCTGCGCACCTTCGACGCCCAAGTCGCCTTCATCCGCCGCATGCGTGACGAGTTGCACACCATGCTGATGGTGTGGGATGAAATGATCGATATGTGGGATGGCAACGATATCGATAAGGAACCGGAAACCGAAAACCGGTTGAAGCGTACCTATCAGTTCCTGGCCAAGAACTTCCTGATCAGCAAGGTCTGGCAGCGCGGCGGCTGAGAGCCTGTGGCCCAATCCGATACCCTGATATCTCCGCACACAAGGGCGCCACCGGCGCCCTTTTTATTTACCTGAATTTAGTGGGGAATAGGCAGCGCCCAGCCCGATGGATACAGGATAGGACCTGACCGGTCCGGGCACTTCTGCGCGACCGGGCGCGCCGCCTCTGGCGGCACACCCACCAGATATCCGGAAAAGCACTGCTTAAGTAACTGATATTAATCAGTTAATCAATATTTCACACATTTTAACAATGAAAATTCGCTGTTGATTTTTAATCAACATCATTCGTACGTTAAAAATCCGTATTGACAGCACATCAAGGCGGGTACAAAGTCCATTTTACCGATAGGGATTAACCCGACGGTCGCGGCAATTTGATCGCGCAGCTTGCGCCGCGTCACCAAACGCTAAAGCGCCACGAACCATGCTTCGTGGCAGCCGCCTGATGGATGAAGGAGTTTCCGCGATGAAATGGTTCAAGCGTGTCGCCATCACCACCGCCGCCCTGGTTGGCCTGGCCGTGTCGCCCGTGTGGGGCAGTGGGCAGATCCTGAACGTCTCCTACGACCCGACCCGCGAACTCTATAAGGAGTTCAATGCAGCCTTTGCCAAGCATTGGAAGGCGACCACGGGCGAGGATATCGAGATCAAGGCCTCGCATGGTGGCTCCGGCAAGCAGGCGCGCTCCGTCATTGACGGGCTGGACGCCGATGTCGTGACCCTGGCGCTGGCGTCTGACATTGATGCGATCGCCGAGAATACGGACCTGCTGTCCAAGCAGTGGCAGGCCAAGCTGCCCTATAATTCAACACCCTATACCAGCACGATCGTCTTCCTGGTCCGCAAGGGCAATCCCAAGGCCATCAAGGACTGGGATGATCTGGTGAAGCCGGGCATCCAGGTGATCACGCCGAACCCGAAGACCTCGGGCGGGGCGCGCTGGAACTATCTGGCGGCCTGGGGCTATGCGGCGGATAAGGCCGGTGGCAGCGACGCGGCGGGCAAGGAATTCGTGGCCAAGCTGTTCAAGAATGTGCCGGTTCTGGATACCGGTGCCCGTGGCTCCACCACCACCTTCGTGCAGCGTGGCATTGGCGATGTGCTGCTGGCCTGGGAAAATGAAGCGTTCCTGGCCATCAACGAACTGGGCGCCGATAAGCTGGAGATCGTGGTCCCCTCCGTCTCCATCCTGGCTGAACCGCCGGTCGCCGTCCTGGACAAGAATGTGGACCGCAAGGGCACCCGCAAGGTGGCCGAGGCCTATCTGACCTATCTCTACACCCCGGAAGGGCAGGAGATTGCGGCCAAGAACTATTACCGTCCGCGTCTGCCGGCCCTGGCACAGAAATATGCGACGCAGTTCCCCAACATCAAACTGTTCGACATCACCAAGTTCGGTGGCTGGGCCACGGCCCAGAAGACGCACTTCGCCGATGGCGGTGTGTTTGACGAGATTTACAAGCCCGGTCAGTAATAAAGCCGTTAACCACTGCACCCTTTGTGGTGGTGGCAAACCAGACTAGTCTGACCCCCAGCCATCCCCGCCGGACCCGAAAGGAGCGGCGGGGCATGCGCGTCAAAACCGGGGGGTGGTTATGGACAGGAATTTCGCCTTGCCTTCATTGCCTTCCCTTCGCCGCCCGGCGGGTGTCGCCCCTGGGGGCGCATCATGAGCGGTTCTTCGGGCTTCTCGCTGTTCAAACGGCGCAACCGCTCCATCATTCCCGGTTTCGGCCTGACGCTGGGCATCACGCTGACCCATCTGACCCTGATCGTGCTGATCCCACTGGCGGCCCTGATGATCCGCCCGTGGGATATTGGCCTGTCCGGCTTCTGGCATCAGGTGACCGAACCCCGTGTGCTGGCCGCCCTGCGTCTGTCCTTCGGGGCGGCCTTTGTTGCGGCGGCCATCAATGCCGTGTTCGGGCTGGCCGTCGCCTGGATGCTGGTGCGTTATGATTTCTGGGGCAAGCGGGTGGTGGACGCCATTGTCGATCTGCCCTTCGCCCTGCCCACGGCGGTGGCCGGCATCGCCCTGACCTCGCTCTACGCCCCTAATGGCTGGGTGGGGCAGTATCTGGACCCGCTGGGCATCAAGGTTGCCTATACGCCGCTGGGCGTGGTGGTGGCGCTGACCTTTATCGGCCTGCCCTTTGTGGTGCGTACGGTGCAGCCGGTGCTGGAGGAACTGGATACGGAACTGGAGGAGGCGGCGGCCTGTCTGGGCGCCACGCGGTTCGAAACCTTCATCCGCGTTATCTTCCCCGTGATCTTCCCGGCGCTGCTGACCGGTTTCGCGCTGGCCCTGGCGCGGGCCGTGGGGGAATACGGGTCGGTGATCTTCATCGCCGGCAACATGCCGATGGTGTCGGAAATCGCGCCGCTGCTGATCGTGATCAAGCTGGAACAGTTTAATTATGCGGGTGCCGCGTCGGTCGGCATCGCCATGCTGATCCTGTCCTTCATCATGCTGCTGGTGATCAATCTGTTGCAGCGCTGGTCGCGCCGCTGGGCGGGGGTGTGAGATGAGCGGACATGCCCCCAAATCCCGCGTGACGGTGGCCGAACCCGGCTGGGTCAAGGCGCTGATCATGCTGGCAGGCCTGGGTTTCCTGGCCTTCTTCATCCTGCTGCCGCTGGCGGCTGTGTTTACGGAAGCGCTGCGCCGGGGCCTGGGTGCCTACTTTGAGGCGCTGGTGGAGCCGGACGCGCTGGCTGCCATCAAGCTGACCCTGTTGGTCGCGGTCATCGCCGTGCCCGTGAATGTGGTCTTCGGCGTCGCTGCTGCCTGGGCCATTGCCAAGCATAAGTTTCCGGGCAAATCCCTGCTGCTGACCCTGATCGACCTGCCTTTCTCGGTCAGTCCTGTGATTTCGGGTCTGGTCTATGTGCTGCTGTTCGGCGCGCATGGCCTGATGGGGCCGTTCTTGCGCGAACATGGCATCCAGATCGTGTTTGCGGTGCCGGGCCTGGTGCTGGCCACCATGTTTATCACCTTCCCCTTTGTGGCCCGCGAACTGATCCCCCTGATGCAGGCGCAGGGCGTGGATGAGGAAGAGGCGGCGATCACGCTGGGGGCCAGCGGCTGGCAGACCTTCCGCCGCGTGACCCTGCCCAATATCCGCTGGGGCCTGCTTTATGGTGTGTTGCTGTGTAATGCCCGCGCCATGGGGGAATTCGGGGCCGTGTCGGTCGTGTCCGGCCACATCCGGGGGGAGACCAACACCATGCCCCTGCATGTGGAGATCCTCTACAACGAGTATAATTTCGTGGCCGCCTTCGCGGTCGCCTCGCTGCTGGCCATCCTGGCCCTGGTGACGCTGGTCGCCAAATCGCTGCTGGAATGGCGCCACGGCGCCGAACTGGCCGCCACCGCCCGCCGCCATTGATGGGAACGGACGCATGAGCATCAATATCAAGAATCTGACCAAGCGTTTCGGCGGCTTTGCGGCTGTGGACGGAATCGACCTGGACATTCAGTCCGGCGAACTGATGGCCCTGCTGGGCCCGTCGGGATCGGGCAAGACGACCCTGCTGCGCATGATCGGCGGGCTGGATTTTGCCGATGAGGGCACCCTGCTGATCGAGGGGGAGGATGCGACGGTGTCGGAGCCGCACGCGCGGCGCGTCGGCTTCGTGTTCCAGCATTACGCCCTGTTCCGGCATATGAGCGTGTTTGAGAATGTGGCCTTCGGTCTGCGTGTCTCCCGCCGCAAGCCCAAGATTTCTGACGCCGACATCCGCACCCGCGTCATGAACCTGTTGGAACTGGTGCAGTTAGCCCCCCTGTCGGGCCGCTATCCCAACCAGCTGTCGGGCGGGCAGCGGCAGCGTGTGGCGCTGGCCCGCGCGCTGGCCACCGAACCGCGTGTGCTGCTGCTGGATGAGCCGTTTGGCGCGCTGGACGCCAAGGTGCGCAAGGAGCTGCGCCGCTGGCTGCGTGACATCCATAAGGGCATGGGCGTGACGACGGTATTCGTGACCCATGACCAGGAGGAAGCGCTGGAACTGGCCGACCGCGTCGCCATCCTGAACAAGGGACGCATCGAACAGGTGGGGACCCCGGCAGAGGTCTATGACAACCCGGCCTCGGCCTTTGTCTGTGACTTCCTGGGCGGCGGCACGCGGCTAGATTGTGTGGTGGCAGACGGGGCGGCGGTCATCGCCGGGGCGCGGGTGCCGGTCGTCAATCAATTGCCACCGGCGGGGCCGGCCACAGCCTATATCCGCGCCCATGATATTGATCTGGCAGAGGTGGGGGAGGCAGGAACCCTGTCCGCCACCATCCGCCTGATCCAGCCCGTGGGGCCGCAGCTGCGCCTGGATCTGAACCTGGATGGCAAGGTGGTGGAAGCGGTCCTGGACCGCCATGCCACTACTACCGCGCTGACACCGGGCCAGACGGTCGCGCTGCGTCTGCGCCGGGCCAATGTTTATGCGGGGTAAATTCAGCGGCGGCCCCGTTCCGGGCCGCCGCTGATCCTCATCAGAACTTCGACGAGACAGAGACGCCGACGGTGCGCGGGTCGCTCACCACCGGGGCCATGAAGTTCTCGATCACGCCCTTCACGTTCTGTTCGTCCGTGATGTTGCGGGCGAAGACGGCGACTTCATACTTGTCGTCCGGGGCCTTGTAGCCCAGGCGCAGACCGCCCTCGAAATCACCCTTGCTGTAGAATTCAGCCGATTCGTACAGCACGAAGTTGGTCTTGCCCGTTACGCTCCAGTCGGTGAAGGCAAACAGGGTGCCGCCATCGGCCAGCGGGAAATCATACCGCGCCGTGAAGTTCAGGATATATTCCGGCGCGTTGGGGAACGGGTTGCCGTCGATCAGGGCGCGGCCGCTGACCAGCGGATCCTTCACCGTGCAGACGGTGATGGGGGCGCAGACGCTGGATGTCACGGTCTTGTCCTTGATCTCGGTGTCCGTGTAGGTCACGCCGGCGGTCAGGGTCAGATCGCGCGTCACCTGCAATTCGGCGTCCAGTTCGAAGCCCTTGGCCTCGCCCTTGTTGCCATTGAACAGGCGGGCGGTGCCATTGGCGTCGAACGCCGTCAACTGGATATCGTTGACCGTGTAGGTATAGACGGCACCGTTCAGACGCAGCTTGTCATTCAGCAGCGTGCTTTTCACGCCCGCCTCATAGGAGATGATGGTCTCCGAGGTAGCGGTGGTCGGCGGGCCGTTGAAGGACACGGTACGGCCCTGGATGGTGGGGCCACGGAAGCCGCGGGCGACGCGGGCGAAAACGGCGGCATCGTCGGTGACGTTGTAGAACAGGCTGGCATCCCAGCTCACCTCGTCATCCTTCAGACGGACATAACGGGTGCCGGTATAGGCCGTCTGTACCTGGTTGCTGCCATTCTCGATGGAACGGAAGGTGCCGGCGGTCAGCGCCTTCAGCACGTTCATCTTCTTGTCGTCTTCGGTGTAGCGCACGCCACCCGTCAGCTTCAGGTCCTCGGTCAACTGGTAACCGGCCTGACCGAACAGCGCCCAGCTTTCATTGCGGTTGCGCAGGGTGACAAAGCCGCTGGCCCCGCCGGTTTCAAAGAAACGGTAGGGGCGGAACGAGAATTGTTCGTCGGAATTGAAATAGAAGCCGCCGACCTGCCAGTTCAGGGGGCCATCGGTGTCGCTGGCCAGACGCACTTCCTGCGTCCACTGATCCAGGTCATCGATGTTGCCCTGGCTTTCGGCGGCGTTCAGGGGCAGGCCGTCCGTGTCGCCACGGGAATAGCCGTCCGTCGTCTCATAGGCCGTGATCGAGGTCAGGGTGATGGCACCCAGATCATGGTCGATCTTCAGCGACGAGCCCCAGCCATCATATTCCTGGTTGTTATTATCGCCGTCATTATAGGCGACGGTGCGCTTGCGATAATTGCCGTTCAGCTTGTTCGAACCCTTGGTCAGGGCATTGCCCCGGAACAGGGACGAGGTGCCGTCCAGATCACGGCCATGGATGTTCAGCAGGGCGCTGGTGTCATCGGACGGGGTCAGCAGGAACTGCAGGCGTGCGGCCACATCCTGATAGCCGCCCAGGTCGCGGCCCGTGGTGGCGTTACGGACATAATCGTCGCGGCGCTGATACATCACCGAGGCGCGGGCCGACAGCTTGTCCTCCACCAGCGCGCCGCCGAAACCGGCATCCATGGTCAGGGTGTTGTAGGTGCCCAGCGACAGGGTGGCGCGGCCGGACGTATCCTGGCTGGGCGCGATGCTGTCGAACTTCACGATGCCGGCGGTGGTGTTGCGGCCGAACAGCGTGCCCTGAGGACCGCGCAGCACTTCCACCTGACGCACGTCGAACAGCGGGCTGCTTTTCAGCACCACATTCTCCATCACCACCTCATCGATGACGACGGAAACCGGCTGCGAGGCGCCCAGGTAGAAATCGTTATTGCCCAGGCCACGGATATAGAAGCGCGGGAAGATGCGGCCCGTGGAGGTTTCGGCGTACAGGCCCGGCACCTTGGCGGACAGAGCCAGGATGTCGGCACCGCCGGCCAGCAGATCGCGCAAGCCCTCGCCCGAAATCGCGGCGACGGACATCGGCACTTCCTGCAGGTTCTCGGCCCGGCGCTGCGCCGTCACGATGATCTCTTCCAGCGTGTCGGTGCTGGTCTGGGCCAGGGCGGCCATCGGCGTGGCCAGCGTGACGGCGGAAAGGCCCGCCAGCAGGGCGTGCTTCAAGGTGGACTGCATGATCCGTTCTACTCTCTCTCACAATGTCTCGATCAACGCAGGGGCCGGGCTGTATCCCCATCCCGGTTCCGCGTGATCGCGCAGTGATAGAGCGAACGTCAGAGAGGTGAACGGTCGTTGCGATGAAAGTTCCGTGAAGTCCGGCCTGGACCCATGCCATTCCCTAGGCGCCGCCTGCATTTCGCAACTGCGTAATGAAACCCCTGCAGGGCCGTTGTGCGGTGCGGTAATATGTTGAAACGGCGATAAGTGTCTGACGCCAGTCACTTGCCCACAGGGCGGCAGCGACTCGTGGCCGTGTTTCAGTCGAACCGCAGGCGGACCTGACCGGGGTCCAGGGCCACGATAAGGGCGGGGCGGTCCTCCACCCACCCGCGCACCGAAAACACGCCCTGCATGCCAATCTCCAGCCCGTCCGGGCCAGCACAGGCAAAACAAGCACCGGTGCGCGACAGGTTGACGGTTTCGCCCCGGATCACGCGACCATCCAGGGTCAGCAAGGCCGTGCTGCGCACAGGCACGCGGGGGAAACGGCGGCGGTCGCCCGCGGGGCGCTTGGCGCGCGTGGTGGGGGCGGGTTCATCATCGCGATGTGCCAGCCATTCGGCCATATCCACCCAGCGCTGGCTTTCATCAGGGTCATCGGTGTTCAACGCCGCCTGCCAGCAGGCGATCAGCTTGGCGTTCAACACCTCATCCGGGATCGGGCCGGTGCCATCGGCCGTCGTCGCCGGTTCCATCGTTGCCACCTGCATCGCTGTCCCATCCGGTGCCAAACGGCTTCCCACGCCTATCACGCGTGGGAAGCCTTTCCTTGTATATCTACAACAGACAGGCGTAGTTGTCGTCAATCAATCCTAAGGACAGGTGCGGCGGGCTGGCCCAAAGCACGCCAAGTGCCAATGAAACCCAAGGTCAGGGTGATGGCCGTACAAATCAAGGCGGTGCTGATTACCGCCCATGGCATGAACACAAACGGAAAGTCCATCACTTCGCTGACCACGATCCAGGCGACGATGGTACCCAGGATGCCGGCAATACCCGCCGTGATCAGGCCCAGAAGCCCGTATTCCAGCAGGAAGGCGCGCAGCACGGTCGCCCGTGTGGCGCCAAGCACCTTCAGCACGACCGCGTCATAGACGCGGCGGCGGTGCCCGGCAGCGACCGCACCGGCCAGAACCAAGGTGCCGGCCAGCAGGGTGACCGCCGCCGTCAGGCGCACGGCCAGCCCGACATTGATCAGGATTTCGGACACGGTCTCCAACGCGTCCTTCACGCGGACGGCACTGATATTGCTGAACTTCACGGCCACGTTTCGCTGTACCGCCGGTTCGGCCTCTACCGGCGCGCGCACCGTGGCCAGATAGGTCTGGGGCGCCGATTCCAGGACGCCGGGGGAGAAGACCAGCGTGAAGTTGATGGTGATCGTGTCCCAGTCCAGTTCACGCACCGCCGCCACCTCGCCCTCGATATCGCGGCCCAGGACATTGATGGTCATCTTGGCACCGGGCCCGATGCCGAAGCTTTCGGCGATTTCCTTGGACACGGCCAGCTTGGGCGGGCCCTGGTAATCGGCGGGCCACCATTCGCCCGCCAGCACCTTGTCGTTCGCCGGGGCCTGCGCCTGCCAGGTGATGCCGCGATCTCCATTCAGGACCCAGGAATATTCCTTGGTCTTCAGGGCCTTTTCCGCCTCCACCCCATTGATGGCCACGATGCGGGCGCGCAGGTTGGGGGTCAGGGCCAGATCCTCTGTCCCTGGTACGGCCAGCACGGTCTGGCGGAACTCCTCCACCTGATCGGGCTGGATATCGACAAAGAAAAAGGCCGGCGCATTGGTGGGCAGGCGGTCGGAAACCTCCTTCTGGAAATTCGCCTCGATCAAGGCGATGGCGACCAGCACCGTCAGGCCCAGACCCAGCGACAGGACGACGGCACTGGTCGGGCTGCCGGGGCGGTGGATATTGGCGAAGGCCAGACGCAGGACCGGCATACGGGGGCGGCCCACGGCCTTTGCCGCCTTGGTCACGCCGATCCCGGCCAGCCAGAACAGGCCCAGCACGGCGACGGCACCAATGACAAAGGAAATGGCAAACCCCTTTTCCTGCGCCGTTGCCACGGCCAGGGTGCCAAGACCCAGGCCCGATGCGGCAATGCCCAGCAGGTAGGACAGGCGCGGACGGCCCTTGGCCTTCTGCACCAGTTCCCGGAACAGGGCGATGGCCGGCACCTCCCGCGCGTGACCCAGGGGCCAGAGCGAGAAGGCCAGTGCCGTCAGGAACCCAAAGCCGGCGGCCACGGCCAGCGCCTCAGGGTAGACGCCGATGCGGGCCGTGATGGGCAGCACCTCCGCCAGCGCCTGACCGGCGGCCAGCGGGCCGGCCGTGCCGACAACCAGACCAATGGCAATGCCGACCGAGGCCAGGGCCAGGATCTGGATCAGATAGGTCTTGAAGATCAGCGACCCGGACGCGCCCACGCATTTCAGCATGGCGATGGTGTTGGACTTGGCATCCATATAGGCGCGCACGGCATTGCCCACGCCCACCCCGCCGACCAGCAGGGCCGTGAGACCAACGAGGGTCAGGAACAGGGTCATACGGTCAATGAACCGCGACAATTGCGGGGCCGCGTTCAGATAGTCACGCAAGCGCCAGGGTGCCCCCTCCATCTCCGTCTTGGCCTGTTCGCGAAATTCCTTGGGCGTGATCCCGTCCCGCAGCTTCACCTGATAGGACCAAGTGATCAGGCTGCCCGGCTGGATCAGCTCGGTTTTGGCAAGTGCTGCTTCCGACAGCATCAGGCGGGGGCCGAGCGAGAAGCTGCCTGACCCGGCCTTGTCCGGCTCGCGCGCGATCAGGCCCCGCACCTCCACCACCTGCCCGCCGATGCTGACCGGCGATCCGACTTTCAGGTTCAGGCGGGTGGCCAGCGTATCCTCCACCACCGCACCGAAACGCCCGTCGCGTTCGGCCAGCAGAGATTGGATATCGACGGTCTGTGGCAGCCCGTCCGGCCCCTGGATGTCGAAACTGCCATAGAGCGGGTAATTGCCGCTGACCGATTTCAGCTCCACCAAGGCGGTGTTGCCGCCATCATTGGGGTCGCGGGCCATAGCGCGCATTTCGGCGGCGGTCATCACCTCGCCGCGCGCCGCCAGGAACGCCATCTGTTCGGGCGTGGCCTGCTGATACAGGATGCGGGCAGAGACATCGCCGCCCAGGATGGCGCGGCCATCGCTGCGCATCGCATCCTCGATGCCGCTGGAGATCGACTGCACCGTCGCAATGGCGCCAACGCCAATGGCCAGGCAGGCAATGAAGATGCGAAAGCCCGACAGGCCGCCGCGCAGTTCACGCCGCGCGATGGTGAAGGCCAGCTTCCATTCCGACAGAAAGCCGGCGGATTGTGGTGCTGCCTGGGTGCTGTTGGTGGACAGGGTGGTGGCCGTCATTTCAGCGCCCCGCCGCCGCCAGGGGTCGGGATTCGCCGGCGCTGTCATCGACGATCAGACCATCGACCAGACGGATCACCCGGTCGCATTGCCGCGCCAGACCCGGATCATGGGTGATCATGACGATGGTGGTGCCCACCCGGTCAGCCATGGTGAACATCAGCTCAATGATGCGCTTACCGGTATCACCATCCAGATTGCCCGTGGGTTCATCGGCCAGCAGCAGCGACGGTTCGGGGGCGAAGGCGCGGGCCAGTGCCACGCGCTGCTGTTCACCGCCCGACAATTGTCCCGGATAATGGGTCAGGCGATGGCCCAGGCCGACGGCTTCCAGCCCCTTGCGGGCCCGGTCAAAGGCGTCGGGGGCACCGGCGAATTCCAGCGGAATGGCGACATTTTCCAGTGCCGTCATGGTGGGGATCAGGTGGAAGGACTGGAACACGATCCCCACCTCGTCCCGTCGGAACCGGGCCAGTTCATCCTCATTCATGCGGGTCAGTTCATGGCCCTTCACCTTAACCGACCCGGATGTCGGGGGCTGCAAACCGCCCAGGATCATCATCATGGAGGACTTGCCGGAACCGCTGGGCCCTACCACGCCGACCTTTTCTCCACGGCCGACATGCAGATTGATGCCTTTCAGGATGTTGACGCTGCCCGC
The DNA here is from genome assembly GCF_002868735.1 of Niveispirillum cyanobacteriorum. GTDB lineage: Bacteria > Pseudomonadota > Alphaproteobacteria > Azospirillales > Azospirillaceae > Niveispirillum > Niveispirillum cyanobacteriorum. The sequence goes on from NZ_CP025611.1 coordinate 2,915,548, forward strand.
CTCACTCTCCAGCTTAAGGTGGATATCGCGCAACAGGACGACGGGGTCGGCCGGAACAATGGGCATCGCCATGACAAACCTTCGCAGCAAGGGTGAACCGAACCGATATGGCCCCGTAGCAGCGGCTTTCAACCGACTCGGGGCACTGATCCTGCTGCTTTCATGCCTATTGGCACCGTCGGACGCGATGGCGCAGGTCACACCGGCGCCTTTAAAGATCATCGTGCTGGGGGATAGCCTGTCCGCCGGCTACAAATTGCCCCGCGAGGCAGCCTTCACCAGCCAGTTGGAAACGGCGCTGAAGGCCAAGGGCTATGCCGTCTCCGTCCCCAATACGGGTGTATCGGGGGAGACGACATCTGGCGGCCTGTCGCGGCTGGACTGGATCCTGGCGGACAAGCCGGGCCTGATGATCGTGGAACTGGGGGCCAATGACGGGTTGCGTGGCATCGACCCGGCCCGTACCCGCGAAAACCTGGACAAGATCTTGACCAAGCTGGCGGAAAAGAACGTGCCCGTCATCCTGGCCGGCATGATGGCGCCCCGTAACCTGGGCAGTGAATATGGCAAAGTGTTCGATGCCATCTATCCAGACTTGGCCAAGAAGCATGGGGTGGCGCTCTACCCGTTCTTCCTGGAAGGGGTGGCGATGGACCCGAAGCTGAACCAGGAGGACGGGATGCACCCGACCACGGAAGGGGTGGCCGTCATCGTCAAGAATATCCTGCCCACGGTCACCGCCACGCTGGACAAGATCAAGGCCGGGGCGAAGTGATGGAAGATATGCCCGACGACGCACCGTTGTTTGCCAGTGCGCTTGGCACCGGGGCCGATTGGTCCAGTGCCGCCAAGGATTGTCTGGATCAGCTGACCCTGGTGCCCGGTGCCAATTTCGGCGTGCTGTATGTCACCGACCATCTGGCCGACCAGATTGGCAGCATCGCCACCCTGCTGCGCGGGGTGACGGGGGTGCGCGACTGGGTCGGCACGGTCGGCATCGGCGTGCTGGGCCAGGGGGGCGAACATTATGACCGCCCGGCCCTGTCCGTCCTGATCGGGCGGCTGCCCGACGGGGCGGCGCAGCTGTTGGGGCCGATGACCGACGGGGCGGGGGCCGTGGATATGATTCAGCCCTGGCTGCGTAACCATGCGCCCCTGCTGCTGCTGATGCATGGCGATCCACGCCATGCGCGGCTGCCCTCATTGCTGCTGGATGTGGCGGGGCGGACAGGCGGGTTCATCGTGGGCGGCCTCACGGCCTCGCGCGGGGAACAGGCGGTGCTGTGCGGGCATGAAACGGGGCCGGGCCTGTCAGGCGTGATGTTCGATGCCGATATCGCCGTCGCCACCGGCCTGACCCAGGGCTGCACACCCATCGGGCCGGTCCGTACCATCACCAGGGCGGATGCACATGTGGTGATGGAGATTGACGGCGCCCCGGCCCTGGAGGCGCTGAAGGCCGATATCGGGCCGGAACTGTCATCCGATCTGCGCCGGATATCGGGGCTGATCATGGCGGGCCTGCCCATTCCAGGCGATGACCGGGGCGACCGCTTGATGCGCGATCTGACGGCCATCGATCTGGAACGCGGCTGGATCGCCATCGGGGAGAATGTGCGCGATGGGCAGCCGATCCAGTTCTGCCGCCGCGATGCCGCCGCCGCCGAGGCCGATATGGTCCGGATGCTGGAAGGGCTGAAGCGACGGCTGCCGGGAGGGCAGGTGCCGCGGGCCGGCATCTACATCACCTGCGTGGCGCGCGGGGGCCGCCTGTTCGGGCGGGAAGGGGTGGAGCGTGACCTGATCCACCGTCATCTGGGCGACTTCCCGCTGACCGGATTCTATGCCGGCGGCGAAATCTCCAACGCGCAGCTTTATGGCTATACGGGCGTTCTGGTGCTGTTTGTGTAAGGGGGTAACCCCTTACAGCTTGATCATATACCGCACATACCCATCGGCCCCACCGGTCACCTTGTCATAAAGGTGGCGGGCGCGGGCATTGTCTTCCTCGGTATTCCAATAGACCCGGCCCCAGCCGGCCTCACGCCCCATCGCCGTCAACCGGGTGATCAGGGCGCGGCCCACACCCTTGCCGCGCGCGGCCTCTGCCGTGAACAGGTCCTCCAGGTAACAGACCAGCTTGGCCGACCAGGTGTGCGGGTGCAGGACGTAGTGGCACAGGCCCAGCAACCGCCCACTCTCATCATCAACGGCCACCAGACCGTTCACGGCACTGGACGGGTCCAGGATGCGGGCCCAAAGCGCATTGGTGACTTCGGCGGGCACATCGGCGCGGTAGAAGGTGCAGTAGGCATCCCACAGACCCCGCCATTGTGCCCGGTCATCCGCCTGGATCGCCCGCACCGTCACGCCACCGCCCATGTTCCATCCCTCGTCCTGAACCGACACCGGATATCGCATCGGGCAGGGGGGCCTGTCCACCCCGCCCCATGACGAATCGGGTGCCAATTCGGGGGCGGAACCAGGGTTCAGCCGCAATTTTCCCCGTGATCACAAGACCCTGGCCATAAGGTTACGGTGCCCAACCCTTGTCAGACAGGTATTCTCTGTGGCACAGCTTGAACTCAGCCGGTGATCGGACGGCGGATCGGGATCAATATGCGGACGCTTTTTCACCATCCCCTCTCCCCCTTTTCACGCAAGGTGCGGGTGGCGCTGGCCGAAAAACGCCTGGATTTCGCACTGGAGCTGGAAAAGCCCTGGGAGCGGCGTGAGGAATTCATGCTGCTGAACCCCGCCGGCGAAGTGCCGGTTCTGGTGGAGGAAGATGGCAGCGTCATCGCCGACCAGACCGCCATCTGCGAATATCTGGAGGACGCCTACCCCGCCACCGGCCTGTTGGGCCGTGAGGTGGCGCTGCGGGCCGAGGTCCGGCGGCTGGTCGGCTGGTTCGATGTGAAGTTCCGGGCCGAGGTGACGGACCTGCTGGTTGGGGAAAAGCTTTTCAAGCGCTTCTCCGGCCAGGGCACGCCGCATACACAGTCGATCCGCGCCGGCCTTGCCAATATCCATTACCATCTCGACTATATCGGCTGGCTGTGCGAGCGGCGCACCTGGCTGGCCGGTGATCAGTTCAGCTGGGCCGATATCGCGGCGGCGGCACAGCTGTCCTCCATCGACTACCTGGGCGACGTGCCCTGGGATGATCATCCCGAGGCGCGGAATTTCTATGCCCGCGTGAAAAGCCGGCCCAGCTTCCGCCCGCTGCTGACCGACCATCAGCCGGGCCTGCCACCGCCCAAACATTACGCTGATCTGGATTTCTGATCCTTTCCTCAATCCCGACGCATTTTGGCCGCAACCCATGGGGTAGGATGCGGGCAGGGCGTTATCGCCCCTGAATGTGCTTTGTGGAGAAATGAAATGCGCCGGTCGCTGGTTCCTCTTGCCCTTGCCAGCCTGCTGTTCACCGCCATTCCGGTTGTGTCGGCCCAGACCCTGCCCGTGCAGCCCGTGATCGACACCGTTTCCTTCAACGTCTCGGTGGAAGATTGGGTGAAGACGGAAACGGCCCTGGTCACCCTGGTCGTCGATATCGCGGGCAACGGCAATGGCGGCACCGTCCGGTCGGATGTGCTGAAGGCGGTGGCCGGTATCGCGGACAAGGCGGAATGGCGCATCGTCGCCATGAACCCGCAGAGCGACAGTGCCGGTCTGGAACGTTGGCAGGCGCAGTTGCAGGCCCGCCTGCCGGAAGGCCAGCTGTCGGCGCTGGGCGACCGGGCCAAGAAGGCCAGCAAGCCCGGCCTGCAGGTGCGGGTGGGCGGTGTTGCCTTCGATCCCACCCTGGCGGAGACGGAGGAAACCCGGTCGGCCCTGCGTGACAAGATCTACGCCAAGGTCAATGCCGAGCTGAAGCGTCTGAACGCCGCTTTTCCGGGCCGCAATTACCGGGCCGGTGATATCAGCTTCACTGAACAGCGAATGGCCATGCCGGCCAGTGCTTATCGGGAGAAGATGGTGATGGCGGCCGCACCCCAGATGGCCGATGCTCTGCCCGGCGTGCAGGACCAGATGGTGCTGGAGGCACGGGTGACCCTGTCGGCGTTTGCGACGCCCTGAAAATTGCCTACTCTTGCCAGTCTTTCCCGTAATCACGTAGTTTGATGATATACGCGCTCTGGTTGGCTTCCGGGGCGCGAATTGTCATTTATGATGATGTGGAGATTGCAGGTGTCGGAAAACAAGTTGGCCATTGTCATCGCCTGCGACGACAATTTTTTCTTCCATTGCCGTAATCTCCTGGCCTCCATCGCCAAGAGCGCGCCCACCATGGCGGCGCAAGACCGATTCTGCGTGTCTCCGGGCCTGTCCCCTGAACATCAGGACGAACTGGCCCGGTACGGCGTGCGTTATGTTCCGCTGGGGTTGGATGTGTTTCCCACGGTGCTTGCCGATATTGTCCGCCGCCACCATTACACATTCGGACAGTTCATCCGGCCGCTGTTCCCAAAAATCATCCCCGGCTATGCCAACTATCTCTATATGGACTGTGACACCTGGGTTCAGAATGACACCCTGGTGGCAGCTGTTGCGCAGGCGCAAATGTTCGGGCCGGATATGGTTGTCGCTTCTCCGATGGTCTCACATTACTATCCCGCTGCGTTGAACGACATGACGCTCACCAGGAATGTTCAGGAAAACTGGCTCTATGGCACCTACGAGGTGCGGTTTGCACGCGCAATGGCAGGGCGGTCCTTTTTCAGTTCCGGCGTCTTTGCCATTTCAGCTACTTCCCCATTTTGGGACAACTGGTTCCAGGATATCCTGGAAATTGCACCAAGGGTGGATATCTGCAATCCCGGATTCATGCATTTTGCAGAGCAGACGGCGTTCAATGGTGTGATTTGCCGTACCGGGATGGTCACAGTACTGGACCCGCTATATAATTTTCACTGCAATATGGGGGGCATTGTCCGGGACCTTACGACAGGATTAGTCCTGTCAGTATCGGCCAAGCCGGTGCGTGAGGTCTGCGTCGTCCATCTGGCGGCATGGGGCTCCATGAAGGAAGAGTATGTTACCGCACGGCTGCTGTTTGAACCGTAACCGTCACCCACCCAGCCATTGGTTCAGGCCATAGAGCAAACCGCCGATCGCGGCGCCCAGCAGGGTGCCGTTGATGCGGATATATTGCAGGTCGCGGCCCACCCGCAGTTCCAGGCGCTGCGTGAACTCCTTCACATCTTGCCCCTTCAGCGTCCGGGCCACGAAATCGCGAATCGCTTCGCGCCAGCGGGGCAGGGCGGACGTGAAGGCCTGCTCCACCGCCTGATTCAGGCGGTCGCGCACCGGTGCCTCCCGCATGGCATCGGCCAATGAAGCCGCCACACCATGCAGGGCCGAACGGATATGGCCGTCGGGCCGGTCCAGATCGGCAAGCGCCGCGTCGCGCAGACCCGACAGCAGGTCATGCAGCAACGGGCCTGCGACCTCCGGCCCCGTGAACTGACGCAGCGCCTCCAGTAGACGCTGGGCCAGCTCGCTCCCGGCCTCCACCTCATCCGGTAAGGCCTTCAGCCAGTCGCGCAACTCCTGCCCCGCCGGGGCGTGGGGGGAGCGCAGATCCCAGAGATGGCCCAGGATCGCCTCATTGATCGTGTCGGCCAGGGATTTGTCGACCGAAGACGGCATCCACCAGCGGGATTTGCCGGCCACCGCCGCCTCTACCCAGCCACGCTGCCCATGCATCAGATGGATCAGCCGGTCCGCGATTTCCCGCAGCAGCGGTTCCAGTGACGGGCTGTTCACGAAATGGCGCAGGGCACCCGCCAGTGCCGGTCGCAGATCGGCCTGTGACAGACCGGCGGCCAGCGCGCGGCCCAGGGCCTGGGCCAACGGGGCATCGCCCTGCCGTGATAGAAGTCCTGGCAGCATGCCGGCCACCAGATCGACCAGCCGCCCCCGATCCTCCTCATCCGCCAGCAAATTGGCCAGCTTGGCCGCCGGGTCCATGCGCCGCACCTGTTCCACCAGCATGGCGGGTTCCAGGAACTCCCGGTCGATATAGGCGGCGATGCCATCGGCGATTCGGTCGCGGTTGCGGGGCACCAGGGCCGTGTGCGGGATCGGCAGGCCCAGCGGATGGCGGAACAGGGCCGTCACCGCGAACCAGTCAGCCAGCCCGCCGACCATCCCCGCCTCGGCCACGGCCCGCAGGGCGGGCGCGATGCCGGGCGGCATGAAGGCGGCGTGGCTGATGGCCCAGCCACCGGCGGCCAGGGCCAGACAGGACCCCGCCATCCAGCGGTGGCGCGACAGATCGCGGCGCAGGGCCGCATCATCGCTTTCGGCGGCAACGGGGGCGGTGATGTCGTTCAGGGGGGCGGGGTCGTGCATTCCTTGATCCTAACCTGGACGGCAACGGTCCGCCTGTGGATTTACCCAGCCGTTACAGGCCTGACACTATTTGTCTCCGCCAACAGCTGTGCCGCCAGTCCTTCCCGATAGGTGGGGTGGATCAGCCGATATTGAAGCCAGGATTTAAGCCGGTCATTCCGGACCCGGCGATTATCGGCATAGAAGCTGGCGGCCATGGTCGACATTGTTGCGGGATCGAAAGGTTCCAGTGGGGGAGGTTCGACCCCCAGCAAGGCTGCGGCATGTTCCACGACCTGGGCGGCGGGGGCGGGCTCATCATCCACGACGTTATAAGCTGTGCCGGGCCGGGGGGCGGCCATGGAGGCGATGATGGCGCCGGCAATATCATCGACATGGATGCGGCAGAACACCTGATCCGGCTTGTCGATGCGCCGCGCCGTACCCGCCCGCACCGTATCAATGGCGCTACGCCCCGGACCATAGATGCCGGGCAGGCGGAACAGATGCACCGGCAGGCCGGCCTGCCGGTGCAGGGCCATCCATCCCGCCTCTGCCGCCACCCGCCGTTGTCCACGCGGGCCAGTCGCTTTCAGGGGGCTTTCCTCATCCACCCAGGCACCGCCGGTATCACCATAAACACCCGTGGTTGACAGATAGCCGACCCAGTGCAGGCCAGATGCCCGCGCCGCGATATCGGCCCCGTGATGGTCCAGCACGGCATCGCCATCGGCATCGGGCGGCACCGATGACAGGATATGGGTGACCCCATCCAGTGCCGCTGCGATATCGGCGAGCGGCTTTCCACGGTCAAAGGTGAAGGCGTCAATGCCCTGCGCGCGCAAGGCATTGGCCTTGTCCTGTCCCCGCACCGTGCCGGCCAGCGACCAGCCCATGCGACGCAGACGGTCGGCCAGATGCAGGGCCGTGTAACCCAGACCGAAGATGAACAGCCGGTCGACCGGCATGGGGGGTGTTGTGATCATGAACGTTTTGACACTTGCCAGCAGGGGACGGATCAGGATTTGTAGCGTGCCATGAACCGAATGCTCAATGCCGGGGCGTTGATCGCCCTTATCACCCTGTGCCTGCCGCTGTCCGCTATGGCGCAGGAGGGGGCGATCTTCGCCAACCGCACCGCCTGCCTTGACCGGGCCGAGGCCTTGCCCGACTTCGCCTATGAAGAGGCAAAGCTCTGGGAACGCCAGGGGGCGGGTGTGGATGCCCGTCTTTGCCAGGCCCTGGCCCTGATGCTGCGCGGGGATTGGGAACAGGCGGCACCGGCGCTGGAGTCGGTGGCGGCGGAGATGGTGCGCGAACGTCCGCCCGTGCGCGCCAACCTGCTGAGCCGGGCGGGCACGGCCTGGTCCAATGCCCATAAGCTGCCGCAGGCCGAAGCGGCGTTCGGCAAGGCACTGGAGCTAACGCCACGCGACCCGCAGATATTGATGGACCGTGCCATCGCGCGCGCGGGCATGGAACGCTACTGGGAGGTTATCGCCGATCTGGACAAGGTCGTCGAACTGGCACCCAAGATGGCGGAGGCTTGGCTGCTGCGGGCCCAGGCGCACCATCTGCTGGCGCTGGATGGCAAGTCGATGAACGATGTGGAAGAGGCACTGCGCCTGTCGCCGCAAAGCGGGGAGGCGCTGCTGCTGCGCGGTAATCTGCGCGCCGCCAAAAGCGATATGGTACGGGCCAAGCAGGATTGGGAATCGGTACGCCGTGTGGCCGCCGGTACACCCGCTGCTAACATCGCCCTGCAGAACCTGAACGCGCTTGACCGCGCCCAGACCGATCAGAAGCGGGAATTGAAGAAAAAGAAGGAACAGTGATTTGGGTCTCACCCGGCCCAAAAAACAAAAGGCGCGGTACCCGTGGGCACCGCGCCTTTTTGAACCGATCACCGGATCAGGCGGTGATATTCACGAAGCTGCCACGGGTACGACCAGAGGCAACCGCTTCCTGACGTTCATTGTCGGTCGGATTGGTGTTGGTCTGCTGATTATCCTGCTGGGTGGCGGCGGTCTGCTGCGCCTGCTGATCAGACGGGGGCACCGGCTGAACACGCGTATTGCTCTCCGCCGGGCGAACGCCAGGGGTCTGGAAGACAGAAGAGCTATAAGAGGAAACGCCGCTGATCGCCATCACACACCTCAGTTGTTATCGATAAACTAAGCGCTGCGGCAACGCTCGTCAATCCGCCATCAATGCAGGACCGGGCCGGCATCCATGCGCGCGTTAGGGTTTCTGTAACGGAATCGTCCTGGAATCACCGCCACCGGGCGCGGGCGGGGCTTGCCCCTGGCGGCGGGGTGGGGTTATTGCTTGAAATATCGGACAAAACCCGGTCAGTCCGCGCCGTTGCGGGGATCAAGGCCGGATCGGAACAGGGGTAGACCTCTTGCAATCCAATGACAATGCCGGCGCCGCCGCCGGCCAATGGTCGTCGCGTTTCGCGTTCCTGATGGCCGCCATCGGCTCCTCGGTCGGGTTGGGCAATATCTGGAAATTCCCCTATATGATCGGCACGGGCGGCGGTTCCGCCTTCATGCTTGTCTATCTGATCTGTGTGCTGGCCGTCGGCCTGCCCATCCTGATTGCCGAACTGACCCTGGGCCGCATGGGTCGGCAGGGGCCGATTGAGACCCTGGTCGATCTGGGTCGCCGCTATTCGGGGCGGGCCATCTGGGGGCTGGTCGGGTGCGTGGGTGTGCTGGCCGCTGTCCTGATCCTGTCTTTCTATTCCGTCGTGGCGGGGTGGTCGCTGGCCTATATCCCCAAATTGCTGACCGGTGGCATGTCCGGCCTGTCGGGGGCGGAAACGGGCAAGGCCTTCAATGATTTCCTGGCCGATCCGCTGGCCCTGACCTTCTGGCACGCGTTGTTCATGCTGCTGACCATCATCCCCGTGGCGCGTGGTATTCAATCAGGCATTGAAAAGGCCGTCGTCTGGATGATGCCGCTCCTGTTCGCGCTGCTGGTCGTGCTCTGTATTTATGCGGGCATCGAGGGCGATTTCACCGCCGGCATGGTCTATCTGTTCAAGCCAGATTTTGGGGCCGTTACCTGGGATGTGGTGCTGGCCGCCACGGGTCAGGCCTTCTTCTCGCTGTCCATCGGGCTTGGCACCATGCTGGCCTATGGCGCCTATCTGCCGGGCGGCGTGTCGATCCCCCGCACTTCCGTCGTCATCGTCTTCGCCGCCATCCTGACGGCGGTGCTGGCCGGTGCCGCGATCTTCCCCATCGTCTTTGCCAATGGACTAAACCCCTCGGAAGGGCCGGGTCTGGTGTTTGTGACCCTGACCGTGGCCTTTGGTGCCATGCCGGGCGGGGCCATTTTCGGTGCGGTGTTCTTCGTGCTGCTGGCCATCGCCGCACTCACCTCTTCGGTCTCGCTGCTGGAACCGATTGTGGCGGCGTTTGCGGGCCGTGTGCGCCTGTCACGCTCGGCGCTCGCCTGGATCGGCGGCATCGTCGCCTGGGTTCTGGGCTTCCTGACCCTGTTCTCTTTCAATATCTGGTCGGACGTGCATCCGCTGGGTGGTACCCGCACCTGGTTCGACTGGATCGACTTCCTCACCTCCAACATCCTGCTGCCGCTGGGCGGCGTGATGCTGGCCCTGTTTGCGGGCTGGGTGGTGACGCGGCAGGACAGTGTGGCGGCGGTCGGGTTTGAAAGCCCTTTCTTCTACAGCCTCTGGCGCATCCTGGTGCGCGTAGTGGCACCAATCGGAGTCGTCGCAGCGGTCGTTTCAAATTTCTTCTGACCGCCCACATTGAAAGGGACGTCCTTAAAGGAGGGACCGCGCGATGATCAATCTGCTGATGAATATCCTGTGGCTGCTGCTGTTCGGCTGGAATGCCGGGCTGGCCTGGCTGACGGCGACGCTGGTCATGGTCATTTCCATTGTCGGCATTCCCTGGGCGCGGGCCGCGCTGAACATCGCCATCTTCATGTTCTGGCCTTTTGGCCGGGTGGCTGTGTCGCGCGATGACCTGACGGGGCGCGAAGATCTCGGCACTGGCCCGCTAGGCTTCATCGGCAATGTGATCTGGTTCCTGTTCGGCGGCATCTGGCTGGGCCTGGGCCACCTGATCATCGGGCTGGCCTGCTGCATTACCGTCATCGGCATTCCGTTCGGTCTGCAGCATTTCAAGTTCGCGGGCCTGGCCTTTGCCCCCATCGGCAAGACCATTATCGATCGCGAGGTTGCGGACGCGATGCGCTATCGGTAAGTCGCGGGGCTGGGGCGGTGTCTTGTACCACCGCTCCAGCCCAACCCTCAAATCCGCTGCGACAGCCAGATGGCGGTACGCGACCCGGCCTTGATCAGGGCCGACAGGACCGGATAGCCGGTGGCCAGCTCCGCCTCATGCGCCAGACCGATATCGCGGTGCTCCAACTCCTCGGCCCGGAACTGCTCAATCGTGGCCTTCAACGGCGCTTCCTCGGGACCCAGCTGTTCGGCCTGTTCGGCATAATGCTGGTCGATCACCTCTTCCACCGCCACCGTACAGGCCATCGCGGCCCGGCTGCCCAGGGCGGCGGTGCCAGCCCCCAGCGCCCAGCCGGCCAGATGCCAAACGGGCTGCAACAGGGTAGGGCGCACGCCACGCTCCCGTGCCAGCCTGTTAAACGTGTCCAGATGGACCTGCTCCTGCTCCGTCATATGGCGCAGCATGGGACCCTTATCGCCTTTACCCAGGACCGCACTCTGTCCCGTATAGATGCGGACGGCACCATATTCGCCGGCCTGATCGACGCGAATCATCCGTTCCAAGCTGGGGGCGGGATCACCGGGCAGCCGGCGCGGGCGTGCCGAAGCGGGCACGTCAGTGGCATCAATGGCGGGACCGTCGGCCAGCGGACGGGGCGACAGAAGATGGGCGGGCAGGGTCGGGTTGGGATGGCTCATCGTGCCGTCTCCGTGGAAAAGGCCGCCTTCACGGCGAACAGGGCCAGCATCAGGCTGGCAATGGCGCTGAATCCGGCGATGGAAATGCCGAACAGCGACCAGGGGATCTCGTCACAGCGTACAACGGGGGCGGCCAGGATGGCGGCGCGCAGATCGTCCAGGCCGCCGGCGCTGATCGGGGCGGTGCAGGCTGTGAAACCCTCCCACCATTTCTGCTCCACACCGGCATGGAACAGCGAAATGCCGGTCCCTACCAGAAAGACCAGTCCCCCCAGCAGCAGTGAAACCCGCCGCTGTACCGCCGTCAGCCGCAGAAAGGCCGAGGGCAGCAGCGGCACGACCGCTGTCATATAGGCATAGCGCTGCCACCAGCACATCTCACACGGGTTCAACCCGCCCCAATACTGTGAGGCGAACGCCGTCCCCAGCGCCGTAAGCGCAGCCAGCACCAGCAGCACGGAGGGGAGGCGGGGCGCGCCGGTAAGGCGGGCGAGCAGGGAGGGGGGCGTAGTCATCATGGCCCACACTATAATGATGACACCCGCCTCCGCAAAGGGCCACCCCGATGGGACCGATGGCCGCAAGCGGCACCCCCACAGGATTTGATTGACCGCCCGTCTTTCATCATTATAGTGCCGCCTCGCGTTGAAGCGCTCGGTGCCTCCGTGGCGAAATGGTAGACGCGGCAGACTC